>JAOAFI010000011.1 GCA_026416375.1 Patescibacteria group bacterium
CCCTTTTTATTTTTATAATTAATTGAACCTGTGCAAATTATTAAAAGATAAAAAAATATTATTTTTTTATCTTTATTTTTAATTTTATTATTAAAATAACCTTTTAAAAAATTGTTAATTAATTTTTTTCTTTTAAAAAAAGAAAGTTTTATTGTATAAGCAATATCAAAACGAATATCACCCCAAAAACTATTTTCAAAATCCCAAATGTTTTTTATTTTAACAATATCATCAATAATATTTATTGTAAAATTCTTATCATAAAAATCATAGAAAATAAAACCTTCAGAAAAATCATTTAAGGATTTAAAATAATTATCAAAGATTTTTTTAATAAATAAAAAATTTTCATTTGGATAATTAATTAATTTTAAAACTTCTAAATCATTTTTAAGCCAAAATTTTAAAAATTCATTTTTCCATTTTTCTTTATTATATATTTTGGTCATATTTTTAAAATAATTATCATTTTTTAAAAAAGATAATTTTTTATGAATAAAACAAAGAAATCTTCCCACTTCAAAAGCTAGTTTTTCTGACAATTTTTTGTTTTTTAAAATTTCTGATCCCAATTTTTCATTAATGAATTCTCTTAAACAAAAAAAATAATTATCGATTTTTTTTATTTTTTCAAATTTAGGAGTTAAGATATTTTGTTTTTTTAAAATATTAGTTAAATATTGATCTTTAAACAAAGTTTTTTCTTTTATTTTTGGAATAATTTTTAAAATTTTTAATTTATTTTTTTTATAAAAAACAGTAAAAACAAGATTATCAGAAAATGTTTGATTTTTATTTAGAAAAAATTTTTTTATTTTATTTTCATTTAAAAAATTATCGATTAAATAAAAAAGATTAGAATTTAAAACTGAAGGAATATCAGAATTTATTTGATAAATATGATTAAGTTTTTTATCAAAAAAAACTGAATTTACTTTGCCATTTTCAATTTTTAATAAATTTTCTCTTGAAAAAAAATATTCTTGATTATTAAAAAATATACTTAAAAAAGATCTAATGACTTCTTCATGTGTAATAATTAGATAATTTTTATCATTATCAGTTAAGTTTTTTTTAATAAAAAAATTAATTCTATTAATTAAATCTTTTCTTGATTCGCCTTTTGGATAAGGAGTATTAAATTTATTTTTTAAATATTTGTTTAGCCAATCTTGGTAATAATTTTTTATAAATTCCCATTTTTTTCTTTCAAATTCTCCAAAATTTATTTCCTTTAAATTTTCATCAATAATTATTTGAGTTTTGGGATAATATTTTTTAAAAATTAATGCTGATTGATAAGCTCTTTTTAACGGAGAAGAAAAAATTTTTTTTAGATTAATTTTTTGGTGGGAAAAATTTTTGGCAATTTTTTCTATTTGTTTTTTTCCTTTAAGAGTTAAAGAGGTATTATCAGTTATTCCTCTTATTGTTTTTGTTTTATTGCCAATAATATTTCCATAAGATTGTCCATGTCTGATCAAAAAAATATTCATTTTTTAATTAAGATTAATAATTTTTTTTAAAATTTTTATAAATGAAAAATTCTTTAAGGTATGATTTATTTTTTATAAGATTATTAATTATTAATCTTCCATCTTTAGATTGAGATTTATGACATTGAATTGATTTGATTTTTTCTTCTAAAAAATCGCTAATATCAAATTCTAAATCAATTTCATTTTTTTTATATCCTGGCGGAAAATAAATAAAATAATCTTTTATTGTTTTTCTTTGATTTTCCTCAAGACAAAAATATAAAATTTCAAGATTATTTTTTAATGCTAAATATGAAGATATCATTGAAGCAAAAACATGATCAATGTGTCCAGAAACTCCTCTTGGTTCATAGGTAAGAATAATATCAATTTTAAATTTTTTTATAATTTTTTCAATTTTTTTAGCAATTTCATGATAGAGATTATTTGATAATTGGCCGTCTTGATAATTAAGAAAAAAAATTTTTTTAATTCCTAAAATTTTTACTGAATTTTTTGACTCTTTTTTTCTAATTATTCCTAAATTTTTATCTTTTTTTCCAGTGATTTGATTTGTTCCTGATTGACCATTGGTTAATAAAATTTCAAAAATATTATTTTTTTTTGAAAGTTTAATAATTGTTCCTCCAGGTCCAAAAGCATCATCATCTGGATGAGCAAAAATATTTAATATGTTTTTGTTTTCAATTTTTATTTTCATTTTTAGTATTATACAAAATTTAAAATTTAGTATAATATATTTTTATTGACCCCGTAGTTCAACGGATAGAATAAATCCCTTCTAAGGATTAGATGACAGTTCGATTCTGTCCGGGGTCACATATTCATGAATAAACTAACAAAAATCATTGCTACCATTGGACCCTCATCAGAAAATAAGGAAGTTATTGAAAAGCTAATAAAAGAAGGAGTTGATGTTTTTCGTTTTAATTTTAAACATAATACAGTTGATTGGCATGAAAAAATTTTAAATAAAGTTATATCTTCTTCTGAAAAAATAAAAAAAAATATCGCTACTCTTATTGATCTTCAAGGACCTGAAGTAAGACTTAAAATTCTTAAAAATTTAGATAAAATAGAGCTTTTTAAAGGAAAAAGATTAATTGTTGGTGAAGATATAGAGTTTTCGCATAAAGAAGTTTTGAAAAAAATAAAAAATGATCAAAAAATTTTTGTTGATGACGGCGCATTTTCTTTTAGATCTTTATGGAGTGGAAAAAAACTTATATTAGAATCTGAAAAAAATGGTTTTTTAAAAGATAGAAAAACAGCTAATTTTCCAGGAGTTAATTTTGATTTTCCTTCTTTGACGGTTCGTGATCTTGATGGAGTAAGACTTGCCTGCAGGGAAAAGATGGATTTTATTGCTCTTTCTTTTGTTAGAAGTAAAAAAGACATTCAGGATTTAAAAAAAGAAATCAAAAAATATGAGTTTTATCCCAAAATCATTGCCAAAATTGAGACAGAAAAGGCAATAAAAAATATTGATGAGATTTTGGATGAAGCTGATGGAGTTATGGTTGCCAGAGGCGATATGGGAATTGAAATACCAATAGAGCAAGTTCCTTACTATCAAAAAATGATTATTAAAAAAGCTAAAGAAAAGAATAAGTTTGTTATTACTGCTACTCAAATGCTTAAATCAATGGTTTCTTTTCTTATTCCAACAAGAGCAGAAGTTTCTGATGTTGCTAATGCTTGTTATGATGAGACTGATGCAGTTATGCTTTCTGAAGAAACTGCCGGCGGAAAATATCCGGTTGAAACAGTAAAAAAAATGAAGGAAATAATTTTGTTTAATGAAAATAAATTTCCAAAAAAAATTGAGATTAATTTTGAAAGGTTTATGGAAAAAGAAGAAATTATTGCCAAAAATTTAGTTGATATTATTAATCTTTCAAGAGAAAAATCAAAATCCATTGATGCAGTGATTGTTTTTACTGAAACAGGAAAAACTGCTAGAGTTATTTCTTCTTTTCGTCCTCATTTGCCAATTATTGCAGTTGTTCCAAACAAAAATATTGCTTTAAGTCTTATGGTCTGTTATGGAATTTATCCTGTTGTTTATAGCGAAGATAAAGGAAAAGAAATTACTCTTTCCTCTATTGAAAAAGTAATTGATAAAATAAAAAAAATTGGTTTTTCTTTTAAAAATACTTTAGTAATTCATGGAGATTTTTGGAGAGTAAAAGGAAAAATATCAGTAATGAGATTTTATAACTTCTAACACCTAACAACTAACATCTAACATCTAACGTCTAACTTCTAACACTTAACTTATAACTTGTAACGTATAACGTATAACTTATAACATTATTAATTATTCATTATTCATTATAATTATTAATTATTATTAAAAATTAATTAGTTTAGAGGGTTTAACGAGTTAACGAGTTTAGCGGGTTTAATGGGTTTTTTTATATATTTTTTAAATACTTCTCTACTCCTTTTTCTGCATCTCCAAAAAAAATTTGATTGCCTGAGTCTAGTATTAAAACTTTTTGGCAATAATCTTTTATAAGAGAAGGACTATGGGTGACTAAAACAAGAGTTGTTCCTTGATTTTGAAACTCTTTGATTCGATTTAAACATTTCTCCTGAAAACGAATATCGCCAACAGCCAATATCTCATCAACAAGCAAAACATCTGGCTTTTTGGCAACAGCAACAGCAAAAGCCAATCTCATATACATTCCAGACGAATAATGTTTTATTGGCTGATCCATAAAATTTTCAAGCTCGCAAAAATTAACAATTTCAGGATAAAGCCTATCTACTTCTTTTTTTTTCATTCCTAAAATTGATGCATTAAGATAAACATTTTCTTTACCAGTAAGCTCTGGATGAAAACCAGCGCCAAGCTCAATTAACGGCGCAATTTTTCCATCAATTGTTATTTTACCATCAGACGGCTTGGTGACCCCGGCAATAAGTTTTAGAAGAGTTGATTTGCCAGAACCGTTTTTTCCTAAAATTCCAAGAGATTCACCTTTTTTTATCTCAAAATTAATTTCTTTAAGAGCATAAAACTTATCAGTTGTTTTTTTTCCAAAAAATAAAGCCGGCAAAAACTCTTTGAAAGTTTTTTGTTTGGCTAATTTATAAATTTTAGTTAGATTTTGAGCAATTATCATTTGATTTTTTAAAATTTTAAACATAATCGGCGAATTTTCCTTCTTGTTTTTTAAAATATAAAAAAGCAATCATAAAAAAAACTAAAGAAAAAATAAAAATAGATATTAGACTTTTATAATTAGGCTCTCCTCCTCCTAAAACTGTCTGGCGATAACCATTGATAATAACAGACATTGGATTTATTGAAAAAATAAACCGGTATTTTTCTGGGAACTGTTCAACCGGATAAATTATTGGTGTTAGATAGAACCACATAGAAATAATTAAATTTAAAAGATATTGAATGTCTCGATAAAAAAGATTAAATGAAGATAAAAAAAGAGATAATCCAGCAGTAAAAATCAGCTGAATTAAAAAATAAGCAATTACCCAAAAAGCATTTATATTAAGATTTATTTTATAAAAAATAAAAAAAATAATAAGAATTAAAACTGAATAAAAGAAATCAATCATTTTAGCAATAATTGTTGAATAAACAAGAATTTCTCTTGGAAAATAAATTTTAGTAATTAAAGATGAATTTGAAACTAAAGCATTTGTTGAGGAAGATAGGCTTTGAACAAAAAAATTCCAAGGTAAAAGACCAACAATTAAAAAAATAATATAAGGAACATTATAAGAAGAAATACGAAAAATAGTTGAGAAAACAAATGTTAAAACTAAAAGTTGAAAAAGAGGATTTAAAACTACCCAGGCATAACCTAAAATTGATTGTTTATAACGTTGATTTATTTCTCTATAAGCTAGATTCCATAAAAGTTCGCGGTATGAAAAAAAAAGCTTAAGATTCTTAAATATTTTTTTTAAATTATTTATTATCATAAATTTATTCTATTCCGAGAAGTTTACCTAAAAATATAGCAATAACACCTATTCCAATTAATATAGCTGATATTTTGATCATAATACTTCCCCAACCGCGATATCGATATTGACCCATAACTTCTTCATCTTCACTGAATTTAATCAGAAAATAGAAAATTATTGGAAGCATGGCGCCGTTTAAATAATCAACATAAAAAGTAAGATCAAAAAGATTCACTTTTGGTATTAAGGCAATTAAAACAGCTATAACAATTTGAATAATAAAGAAACTGTAAAAAAGTCTGCCTTTTTTAAAATCAGCATTAAGAGATCCTTCATATCCAAACATTTCTGAAAAAACATAAGCAGTAGCTAATGGAACAATTGTTAATCCTAAAATTGAAGCGCCAAAAAGACCAACTCCAAAAAGAAAAGGTGCTAAATCGCCAACAAATGGTTTCATTGCTAATCCAGCATTAAAACCATCAACTTCTTTTATACCATTGACAAAAAGAGTATATGTGACAGCAGCTGCCATCATCCAGGAGAAAAAATTAGTTAAAAAAGCACCGATATATACTTCAAGTTTTTCAGCTTTAAGATGCTGAGCATCAAGTTTTTTGTCAATAATATAAGAATGAACAAAAAATTGTCCCCAAGCAGTAATTGTTGTTCCTAATACAGCAATATTGGCAAACCAATAATTAATATCAAAAAGATATTCTTTATCTGGAAAAATAAGACTTTGCCTCAATGCTTCTCCCCAATTTGGTTTGGCTAAAATTGCTGAAATAATATAACTTATATAAAAAATTATCATAAATAAAAATATTTTTTGAATTTTTTTGTAATCAAATTTAATAATAAAGAAAATAAGAATAATTGAAGTGATAATTAAGCTTATTTGCCAAGGAAAATTGAAGATTTGAAAACTGGCTTTAAGGCCGGAAATATTTTGAAGAACAACTCCTTGATTAACAAAAAAATAAAGAGTAAAAATTATTAAGGACATTAAAACTCCATATTTTTCTCTTATTAAATCGCCTAATCCTTTTTTAGCAACAATTGCAATTCTGGCTCCCATTTCTTGAGTTAAAGCTAAAACAATAGTAATTGGAATAATTAAAAATTGAGAATTCATTCCGTATTTGGCAGCGCCGACTGTATAAGTAGCTACTCCTCCGGCATCATTGTCTGCAACAGCAGTGATAATTCCTGGTCCCAAAACTGCTAGAAATACAAGAATTTTTGCTTTAAATCTTGACCAAAATAACTTAATTTTTTTGATCATTTTTATATTATAATACTTTAAAATAAAAAAATAAAATAAAAAATATGAAAAATATTAAAAATTTTGCTATTATTGCCCATGTTGATCATGGAAAAAGCACTCTTGCTGATAGATTTTTAGAATTAACTGGTGTTGTTGAAAAAAATAATCATGCTGAACAAATGCTTGATAGAAATCCTATTTCAAGAGAGCGCGGTATTACAATAAAATTAGCTCCAGTAAGAATGAAATATAAATTAAAAGTTAAAAATCAAAATTTAGAGATTAATAAAAAAGAAATTTGTAATTTTGAATTTTTAATTTTAAATTTAATTGATACTCCTGGACATGTGGATTTTTCCTATGAGGTAGACCGGACTTTGGCTTGTGTTGAGGGAGTGATTTTGTTGGTTGATGCTACTCAAGGGATTCAAGCTCAAACAATTGCTAATGCTTATAAAGCAATTGAAAAAAACTTAGTGATAATTCCGGCAATAAACAAAATTGATCTTCCTAATGCTGAAGTTGAAAAAACAAAAAAGCAATTGATTGATTTTCTTGGAGTAAATGAAAATGAGATATATCAAATATCAGCTAAAACAGGAGCTGGAGTGGAAAAACTTTTGGAAGCAATCATTAAAAAAATACCTTCGCCTTTTTTAAGTTATTCTTTAGATTCAAATAATTTTTTTCAAAGCTTGATTTTTGATTCTTATTATGATTCTCATCGCGGAGTGATTGTTTTTATTCGAGTTTTTAACGGCGAAATAAAAAAAGGTCAAAAAGTAAAATTAGCTAATTTAGGAACTATTTTTGAAGTAAATGAGGTTGGATATTTTTCTCCTGATTTGACAGCTTGCGAAAAATTATCATCTGGAGAGATAGGTTATATTGTTACTAATCTTAAAGATATTCATCAGGTAGCAGTTGGTGATACTATAATTGATAATAAGGATAATGCTGTAACTTCTCTTCCTGGGTATAAAAAAATCAAGTCAATGGTTTTTGCTTCAATTTTTCCAACAGATACTTCAGATTATGAAAATTTAAAAAAAGCTTTGGAAAAACTTTCGCTTAATGATTCTTCCCTTGAATATCAAGGAATTTATAGTCAGGCTTTAGGAACTGGTTTTCGAGTTGGTTTTTTAGGACTTCTTCATGCTGATGTTGTTCGCGAAAGACTTGAGCGGGAGTTTGGACTAAGTCTAGTTTTAACTCCGCCAAAAGTTGAGTATCAAGAAACAAATATAAGAGGAATAAAAAAAGAACCTTGGGTAAAAATAACAATATTAACTCCTGAAAAATATTTAGGCGACATAATGCAATTAATGCAAAGATATAGAGCTCAGTTTTTAACAATGGATAACAAAAATCAGATTATTTTAGAATATGAAATGCCAATGAGCGAGATGATTACTGATTTTTTTGATAATTTAAAAAGTGTTTCTTCTGGTTTTGCTTCTCTTGATTGGCAGTTTATAGAGTATCGAGAAGTTAAGGCGGATGAATTAAGAATTTTAATTAATAATCAGCCGATTGAAGAGTTTTCAGAGATTGTTGTTGAGGAAAAAGCTTATGAAAGAGCTAGTTTTTTAACTAGTCGGTTAAAAGAACTTATTCCTCGCCAGCAATATGAGGTAAAAATTCAAGGAGAGTATCGAGGAAAAATTATTGCTTCAAGTAGAATTGCACCTTTTAGAAAAGATGTTTTGATAAAATCAGGAAAAGTTTTAGGAACTGGCGATATTGGTCGGAAGAAAAAGCTTTTAGAGCGTCAAAAAGAAGGGAAAAAAAGAATGAAAATGGTTGGAAAAGTTGAAGTTCCAAAAGAAGCATTTTTTAAATTATTTAAAAAATAAAAATAAAAATAACTCAAAACTCAAAATTCAAAACTCAAAACTATAACTTAAAACTTAAAACTAAAAACAAAAACCCGCTAAACTTTCTAACCTTCTAAACTCATAAACTAAATAATAAACTTGAAAAAAATAATTTTTAATAAATTAATTTTTAATTTTTATTTAATAATTAATAATTAAAAATTAATAATTAATATATTTATGTTAGACTTTAGATGTTAGGTGTTAAACGTTTTCCCATTTGATATTTTTATCTTTTTTCATAAAAGTATATTGGCGTTTGGTGTATTGGATTTCAGCGGTTATCCAGTTTTCAATTGCTTTTTCTTTTGATATTTTTCCTTCAAGATATTCAATAATTTGTTTATAGCCAATTGTCTGCAGTCCTGGATCAGTTTTTTTATAGCCCATTTCTAAAAGTTTTTTTGCTTCATTAATGGCTCCTTGATTAATTCTTTTTTCAACTCGTTGTTTAATTTTTTGATAAGCTTCTTCTCTATTTTTAAATTTTAAACCAATAAAAATTTTTGGTTTAATATTAATTTTTTCTTTTTTTGATTTTAAAGATGAATTTTTTAAAGAAAAAATTTCTATTTTTCTAATTAATCTTCTTGGATTTTGCCAGTCGCTTTGATTCATTTGTAAGGCAACATCTTTGTTTAGATTAAGAAGGATTTTTTGAAGCTCATCAACTGATTTTTTATTTAATTTTTCTCGAAGTTTAAAATCAGGTGGAGTTTTATAATCAAATCCATATAAAAGATGTTTAAGATAAAAATAAGTTCCTCCAACAAATATTGGTGTTTTTTTCCTTTTTTCGATATCTTTTATTATATATTGAGCTAATTTGATATATTCATAAGAAGAGAAATATTGATTTGGTTTAACAATATCATATAGCCAGATTTTGATTGAAAATGTTTGAGATTGATTTTGATTTATTTCAATTTGATAATAGCCGATATCAAAATTATTGATTTTTTTTAACAATTGATATTGGTTTTTTGAAGAAATATCTTTTCCGGTTATAATATCAAGATGTTTGTAAACTTGGCGGGAGTCAAAATTTATAAGTTCTCCATTATATTTTTGAGCATATTTTAATGCTAAATTAGTTTTTCCTGTGGCTGTTTGGCCGGTAATAACAATCATACAAATATTATACTTTACCTAAAAAAATATTTAGCAATTAACAACTAACACTTAACTTTATAACGTATAACACATAACTATTTAATTATTATTTATTAAATTAGTTTAGCGGGTTTAGAAGGTTTAGGGTTTTATGGTTTTTAGTTTTAAGTTTTTAGTTTTGACTTTTGAGTTTTGAGTTATTTCTTATACTGTTGTAGCGCTGACGACTTTGTCTTGTTTGTTTGAAAATCTCATCAAGATTACTCCTTTAGCAGTTCGGGAGCGTGATGGAATATCTTTTAATGGAATTTTTACTACCTGGCCTAAAGATGAGGTGATTATTAAAGTTTCATCTTGAGGATTAATAATTGATGCATAAGCAATATGACCAATTTTTTCATCAACCGAAGCAATTTTTACTCCTTTTCCAGCCCGATGCTGGCCTTTAAAGTTTGAAAGAGAGGTTTTTTTGCCGATTCCTTTTTCGCCAATGACTAAAATATCTTTGTTAAACTCTTCTTTTGAAAAGACATCAGCTGAAATAACAAAATCATTTTCTTCAAGCTCCATTCCTTTGACGCCAATTGAAGATCTGCCTGTTGATCTTATTTCTTCTTCTTTGAAAACAATTGCTTTGCCGTTATTAGAAACTAAAATAACATTTTTTTTACCATCAGTAAGCTTGACCCATAAAAGTTCATCATTTTTTTCTAATTTTATAGCAATGATTCCGTTTGAGCGGATATTGACATACTCTTCAAAAGAAGTTTTTTTAACAGTGCCAAGTTTTGTTGACATAACTATATAAAGATTTTTGGCATTTTCTAAAATTTCTTTGCTATAAGTTAAAACTGAAGTAATTTTTTCTTCTGGTTTTAAAGAAATCAAATTAACAATTGCTTTTCCTTTTGAAATTCTTGAACCAATAGGAATATCCCAAACTCTGTTTTGAAAGACCCGTCCTTGATTGGAGAAAAAAAGCATATAATCATGAGTCATGGCGGTTGTGATATAATAGACATTGTCAGTATCTTTTGTTTCCATTCCGGTAACTCCTTTTCCGCCGCGATTTTGAATTCTAAAAGACTCTTTTGGTATTTGCTTGATATATCCTTCTTTTGTCAAAACAACAATTACTTCTTTATTTTCAATAAGCATCTCATCGCTTATTTCTCCTGGTTTTGATTTAACTACTTGTGTTTTTCTTTCATCAGCATATTTTTTCTTTAAATATAAAAGTTCATCTTTAATTACTTTTAAGATTTTAAAAACATCTTTAAGAAGAGATTCTAAATATTCAATTGTTTCTTTTAATAATGCTAGTTCATCTTCAATTTTGCTTCTTTCAAGGCCGGTTAATCTTTTTAACTGCATATCAAGGATTGCTTGAGCTTGAATTTCTGAAAATTTAAATCTTTCAATCAATTTTTTCTTAGCTTCAGCTTCGTCTTTGGCTTTTTTTATAAGTTCAATAATCTCATCAATATGATCTAAGGCAATCAAATATCCTTCTAAAATATGAGCTCTTGCTTTGGCTTCTTTGAGTTCAAATTCGCTTCTTTTGGTGACAATATTTATCCGATGGCGAATATATATTTCAAGAATTGATTTTAAAGAAAGAGTTTGAGGAACGCCGTCAACCAAAGCGACCATATTGACTGGAAAAGATGTTTGAAGTTCTGTGTATTTAAAAAGATTGTTTAATACTTTTTTATACGAAGCATCTCTTTTAAGTTCAATAACAATTCTTATTCCTTCTCTATCTGATTCATCGCGAAGATCAGAAATACCGACAATTTTTTTATCAGCAACAAGATGAGCAATTTTTTCAATAAGAGAGGCTTTATTGACTTGATAAGGAAGTTCTTTGACAATAATAGCTGTTTTTCCATGACCTAAATCTTCATCTTCTACTTTAGCTCTAATCATAATTGAGCTTCGTCCTGTTAAATAAGCTTGTTTAATATCTGATGCGCCGTAAATGATGGCGCCGGTTGGAAAATCAGGACCTTTTATATATTCCAAAAGCTCATCAATTTCAGCGTTGAAAATAATATTTTTAGGATTTATTTCGTCTTTTTTAGTTTTGTCAATCATAAAAACCAAAGCATCAATAAGCTCTCCCAGATTATGAGGAGGAATTTTTGTTGCCATACCAACAGCAATTCCTTCAGCGCCCATTAACAAAAGATTTGGAAGCTTTGCCGGCAGATATACAGGTTCTTTTAAAGAGCCATCAAAATTATCTATCCAGTCAACAGTTTCTTTTTCAATATCAGCAAGCATTTCATCGCTTATTTTGGCTAGTTTTGCTTCAGTATAACGCATAGCAGCTGGCGGATCGCCGTCAATTGAACCAAAATTTCCCTGACCTTTAATTAATGGATATCTCATTGAAAAGTCTTGAGCCAGTCTGGCTAAGGCTTCATAAACAGGCGCGTCTCCATGAGGATGATATTTTCCCAAAACCTCGCCGACTACTTTTGCTGATTTTGAAAATTTAGCAGTTGAAGTCAAGCCCATTTTATACATTGCATAAAGAATCCGGCGATGAACTGGTTTTAATCCGTCACGAACATCAGGCAAAGCTCTTGAAACAATAACACTCATTGCGTAATCTAAATACGCTCGTTTCATTTCGGCAGTGATTTCAGCTGATTGAATATTCATATAAGACTAATAAGACTTATAAGACTTATAGGTTTAAATAGATTTTTTAATTGCTTCAAAAGCTTTTTCTTTTTCTAAAAAGTTTCTTGTTTTTACCCATTTTCCTGGTTCAAGTTCTTTGTAATGATTGAAAAAATGTTTGATTTTTTCTTTGGTTGTTTCATCTAAGTCATTAATATCATTTATATGGCTGTAAAAAGGATCAACTTTTTTTGTCGGTACGGCTAAAATTTTTGTATCAATTCCTTCTTCGTCTTCCATCTCAAGCATTCCAATTGGTCTAGTAGGAATAACAGTTCCTGGATGAACTTGATATGTAGAAATAACCAAAACATCAACCGGGTCGCCGTCTTCAGCATGAGTATTTGGAATAAATCCATAATTAAATGGATAAAACATAGCAGTATAAGCAAATCTATCAACCATTATTGCTCCGCTTTCTTTATCTAATTCGTATTTTATTGATGATCCTTGAGGAATTTCAACAAAAACATTGATTTCTTCTGGCGGGTTTTTTCCGACAGATAGTTTTTTTATATCCATAGTTTTTAAATATTGAATTTATAAATTATAAATCAAGATTAGCCATTTTTGCATGAGTAATAATAAATTTTTTCCTTGGTGCCACTTCGTCGCCCATAAGCATTGAAAAAACATAGTCAGCCTCTTGAGCATCAGAGATATTTACTTGTTTTAAAATTCGATTTTTTGGATTCATAGTTGTTTCCCAAAGCTGTTCTGGATTCATTTCTCCTAAACCTTTATATCTTTGAATTATTAGATTATTTCGAGTTGATGAGTTAGCAGGTTGAGAAATTAGTTCTTTGATTATTTGATTTTTTTCTTCATCAGAATAAGCATAATGGATTTGTTTTCCAAATTGAATTTTATAAAGAGGCGGTTGAGCAATATAAAGATGACCTTTTTGAATAATATCAGGCAGATGGCGGTAAAAAAATGTCAAAAGAAGAGTTCTTATATGTTCACCGTCAACATCAGCATCAGTCATAATGATAATTTTGTGATAGCGAAGACGTTTGTAATCAACATTTTCACCAATTCCCATACCTAAAGCAACAACTAAATCTTTTAATTCTTTAAAAGATAAAACTTTGTCTAAATAAGCTCTTTCAGTATTTAAAACTTTTCCCCTAAGAGGCAAAATTGCTTGAAATTTTCTATCTCTTCCCTGTTTAGCTGTGCCTCCGGCTGAATTTCCCTCAACCAAAAAAAGTTCTGATAAACTTGGATCTTTTTCTTGACAGTCAGCTAGTTTTCCTGGAAGAGTGGCTCCTTCTAGCGCTCCTTTTCGCAAAACCGCTTCTTTGGCGGCTTTGGCAGCAAGTCTGGCTTTTTGAGCTAAATATATTTTTCCCAAGATTTCTTTGGCAGTTTTTGGATTTTCTTCAAAATATGTTTCTAGAAAATCAAAGACTGTTTGTTGGACAAATGTTTGAATTTCAGAATTGCCAAGTTTTGTTTTTGTTTGGCCTTCAAATTGAAGATTAGTTGAAGGCATTTTGACATAGACAATTGCTGTTAATCCTTCTTTGACATCATCGCCCGTAAAAGTTTCATCTGCATTTTTTCCATTGCCAAATTCTTTTTTAGCATAATTATTTATAGCTCTAGTTAAAGCGGTTTTAAATCCAGTTAAATGAGTTCCTCCTTCATGAGTGTTGATAACATTGACAAATGAATGGACATTTTCACTGATTGAATCATTGTATTGAATAGCTATTTCTAATTCTTTGTCTCCTTCTTGTTTTTTAATATATATTGGATTATGAAGAGCCTTTTTGCCTCGGTTTAAATCACGAATAAGAGACAAAATTCCACCATCAAAAAAATAAGCAAAACTATCATTAATTTTTTTATTAAAAATTTTGAAAAAAACATTATTAATAAGATAAGCTCTTTCTTTTATTTGTTTTTTAAAAATATTATAGTTTAATTCAATTGTTTCTTTAAAAATTTCGCTGTCTGGCAAAAAAGAAACAGCTGTTCCTTGATTAAATTTAAATCCTAAAATTGATTCATTTACAGTTTGAACTTGATAAAGAGGAGTTCCTTTTTTATATTCTTGTCTATATAATTTTCCTTCTCTTTTAACTTCAACAATAACATGAGATGATAATGCGTTGACAACTGAAGCGCCGACTCCATGAAGACCGCCTGAAACTTTATAAGCTCCGGCATTGAATTTTCCTCCTGCATGAAGTTTTGTCATTACTATTTCAAGAGCTGATATATTATATTTTGGAACTTTGTCAACAGGTATTCCTCTTCCGTTATCAAAAACAGTTAGATAATTGTTTTTTTCAATATGAATTTCTATATTTTTACAATATCCAGCCAAAGCTTCATCGATTGAATTATCGATTATTTCATTTAAACAATGATTAACTCCATATTGGCTGGTTGTGCCAATATACATTGCTGGTCTTTTTCTGACAGGTTCAAGACCTTCTAAAACAACAATAGATTCAGCTCCATAAGAAGATTTTTGATTTAAGTTCATAATATATTTTAATAAAAAGATAAACTATATTCAAAAAAACATCCCGAACTTACTATAAAAATTAGACAAGTTCGGGATGGATTTGAAGATTTACTTCAAATCCACCTTGGCACCGGCTGTTTCTAATTTTTTCTTAGCTTCTTCAGCAGTTTCTTTTTTGACATCTTTTAATAATTCTTGAGGAGCTGACTCAACCATTTTTTTTGCATCCATAAGACCTAAATTTGGTAAAAGCTCACGAACAACCTTAATGACTGCTAATTTATTAGCACCAGCATTTGACAAAACAACAGTAAATGTTGATTTTTCTTCTTCTTGAGAAGCTGGGGCAGTATTTCCAGCTGGAGCAGCAACAGCAGCAACAGTAGGCATAGCTGAAACACCAAATTTTTCTTCTAAATATTTTGCTAATTCAGCCATTTCTAAAGCTGTTAATCCTTCAAGATCAGCAGCAATTTTTTGTAATTTTTCATTAAGTTTTGTATCTGACATTTTTATTCACCTCCTTTTTTAAAAATTTTCAATTAATTTTTAACTTTTGATTTTTCTTTTAAAATATAAACTAATTTATTAGTATTGTATTTTAAAGCGTAAACAATTCTATTTGCTGGAGCTTTAAGACTGCTAATAATTTTTCCTAAAAGTTCATTTTTTCCGGGAAGTTGAGCGATTTTTTCAAGATCGCTTGATTGATAAATATTTTTATCAATAATTCCAAATTTAAAACTTAATGTTTTTTCTTTTTTGAAAAAATTAAACAAAGTTTTTAATCCTTCTGACCAATCTTTATCAAAAGTAACAAGAGCTGAAGTGTCTTTAAGAGGAAAATTTTTTTCTAAATTTTTTAAAAGAAGATTTTTTTTAGAGTTTATATTTACTGCTTTTTCAAAAAGAGTGTTTTTGATGACTTTAAGGTTAGTGTTAGTTTTTTTAAGCTCTTTTCTTAAGGTTTCTAAAGCTTGATGAGTAGTTTTTTCAAATTTTATTAAAAGAAAATTTTCTTTTTGATTAATAATTTCTGAAAGTGTTTTTACTTGCAATATTTTTTTTTGAGCAACCATATTTTTTTCCTCGCCGGGAAATTTATAATCTTACAATCCCGACTTAGTCGGGAAAAGCCCGGGTCTTTGGATATTTAAATTATATCAAATTTCTGATAAAAGTTCACGTAATGTTTTTGTTTTTCTTTCTTCTTTTTCTTCTTTTTTAAATTGTTTAGATTTTGTTTTTTCTTGATATTCTTTAGCAAATTGTTGTTTTTTTTGAAAAGTATCAACTCTTCCTTTTGTGTCTAAAAATCTTTGTTCTCCTGTGTAAAAAGGATGGCATTTATTGCAAACTTCAATATTAATATTTTTTTTAGTTGAACCAGTTGTAAAAGTGTTTCCGCAAGCACAAATAACAACAGCATCTTCATAAAATTTTGGATGAATATTTGTTTTCATAGAAAATCTATTATACAAAGAAAAATTAAATGATTCAACTTAATTTTAATTATTAATTAAAATTTTATCCCATTTTCCCTCTTCAATTATTTCTTCTAGATTATAAAAACTTTTTCCATTTCGATGATCTGTTAGGCGGTTTTGAGGAAAATTATAAGTTCTTATTTTTTCTGATCTATCACCTGTACCAACATTTTTTACATATGAAGCAGTAATTCCTTTTTTCTTTTCTTCCTCAAGTTGATAGAGTTTTGATAATAGAAGATTGTAGGCAATTTTTCGATTGGCTTCTTGATATCTTTCACGGGAAGCAGTTGTAATAATTCCAGTTGGTTTATGAATAAGTCTGACGGCTGTAGCTACTTTATTGACATTTTGGCCTCCATGACCTCCTGAACGAAAAAACTGCCACTCAAGATCATTTGGGTTAATTTTTATATCTGATTTAATAATTTCCGGCAAAACAACAATTATACAAGTTGAGGTATGAATTCTTCCTTTTCTTTCAGTTTCTGGAATTCGTTGTACTCTGTGAACTCCTGTTTCATTTTTAAAATAAGAAAAAGCTTGTTCTCCATTGATTTTAACAATGTTATCATCAAGATAAACAAATTTAAAATCTTTTTTTTGAGCAAAACGAATATATGAAAGAAGCAATTCTTTCATCCATAATTTTGATTCATCGCCTCCAACACCAGGCAAAGCCTCAATAATAACTGTATTAGGATTGATAATCATATAAGATTTATAAGACTTATAAGACTAATAAGCCTCTGTTCTCCTGTTATCATATTTTTTAAGTTGACAACATTTTTTTTTGCTTCTTCAGGACCAACAATAACAACATATTCTATTCCTTTTTTATCAGCATATTTAAGTTGTTTTTCAAGTTTATCGTTTTGATTAAGATAAATTTCGGCATTAATATTGTTTTTTCTTAAAAAATTAACAATTTCAAGAGATTTTTTTATTAAATCAGAAGAAAAAATAGTTACCAAAACTTGAGTTTTTGTTTTTTGAGTTTTTAAAAGAGACAATGATTCTATTGCCTCAATAATTCTGTCAAAACCAAAAGCAAAACCAACTGCTGGAATATTTTTTCCTGTAAAAAGACCAATAAGATTATCATATCTTCCTCCTCCGCCAAGAGAGGTTGGATAATCTTCATCAACTACTTCATAAATGATGCCGGTATAGTAATCAAGTCCTCGGGCAAGAGTTGGCTGATAAACAAAATCAACATTTTCTTTATAACCTTTTTCTTTTAAAAGATTAAAAAGTTTTTTTATATCTTCTGATAAAGACTTATTTTTTATTGAATTGAGAAGTTTTTTTGCTTCTTCTTTTTTTAAACTTTTTTTAATAAGTTCTTCTATTACTTTTTCTTCACCTATTTTTGGCAGTTTATCAATTGAGGCAATGAGAGAATTATTTATGCCGTAAAAATTTTTTCGATCATTAATTAGAATTTTTGTTTTTTTAAAGCCGATTTTTTTAAAAGCTGTCAGAACTAAATCAACAATTTCAAAATCAGATAAAATATCTAAAGAGCCAATAATATCAATATCACATTGAATAAACTCTCTATATCTTCCTTTTTGAGTATTTTCAGCTCGCCAAACTGGTTGTATTTGATATCTTTTAAATGGTTTTGTTATATTTTGATATTGAGAAATAATTCTAGCTAAAGGAACTGTTTGATCATATCTTAAGCCTATTTTTCTTTTTCCTTTATCTTCAAAAATATATAAAAGTTTATCTGCTTCTTCTCCATATTTTCCAAGAAGAGTATCGGCATATTCTAAAGCCGGAGTTTCAATTGGATCAAACCCAAATTGTTCAAAAATATTTTTTAATTTATTTATTAATTCAGTTCTTTTTATGGCTTTTTCAGGCAAAAAATCCCGAAAACCTTTAAGTGTTTGATACATATTATTAAATTATACTATTTTTTTACTATTTTATAAGTTTAGCGTAAGTTTAGAGAGTTTTTATTACTTGCTTTCTTCTAGAATAACATTAATATTTTTTATTTCTTTGCTTCTCCAAATTTTAAGAGAAATTATCTGGCCAACTTTTTTTTCAGAAATAACTTTGGCTAATTCTTGATCATCGTCACTTTTTAATTTTTTGCCATCAATTTCAATAATTATATCTTCTTCTTGTAATCCGGCTTTTGATGCTGGAGAATCAGCAACAACTTCTATAATATAAGCTCCTTCAACAATGTCATTTAATATAGCTGTTTGTTTATCAATCATTTTATATCTTATTCCTAAAAATGGTCGTGAAAAACTCATGCCATTTTTTTTGAATTTTTCAAGTAAATCTTTAACAGTATTAACAGGTATAGCAAAACCAATGTTTTGACCTTCTGAGGCAATAGCAGTATTAATTCCAATCACTTGGCCTTTTGAATCTAAAAGCGGACCGCCGGAATTACCAGGATTAATAGCAGCATCAGTTTGAATAACATTATCTAATTTTTCAACAAATCCTTCAAACGGACTTCCGGCAGTGATTCCTCTTCCAAGACCTGAAATAATTCCGGATGTTACAGTATTAGTAAACTCTCCAAGAGGAGTGCCAATAGCAATAACAAGCTGTCCTAATTTTAGATTTTTTGAATCGCCAAGCTCCAGCGGTTTAAATCCAGATCCATTTATTTTTAAAATTGCTAAATCATTTAAAGGATCGCGATATATTTTTTCAACATTATATTTTTTTTTGTCATTTGTTAAAACTTGATATTTAGCATTAGTATCTGAAACAACATGTTTATTGGTAATAATTAATCCGTCTTCGCTGACAATAAATCCGCTGCCAATATTTTTTTCTATTTTTTCTTGGCGTCCGGGAATTCTTCTAAATGGAGAAAATAAATTAAAAGGATCAATTTCAAAATAATCTCCGCTTGAAATAATAGTATTAACTCCAATAGTAACAACTGAAGGCAGTGATTTTTCAACAACATTTGTAATAACTGATTCTTCATAGACAATGATTTGTTTTTCTTTTTGATCTTGAAAATTTTCTTTATTTTCTAAATATTTTGAAATATTTATTTTTTGTCCAATATATAAAAAGATTCCTAAAAAAAAGATTAAAGCTAAAAGTTTTTTCATATTATTTGTCTTTTAATAAAACTTCTAATGCTTTTTTTAATTGTTCGTCTTTATCTTCAGTTAAAGTATTGCCTTCTTCAATTTTGTTTTCTATTTTTATTTCCGGATCAATACCTTTTTCATTTATCCAGTCTCCTTTTGGCAAAACCCATTTAGCAACAGTAATATGAAGACCAGCACCTTTTTCTAAATCTATAGCTTCTTGAACTGATCCTTTTCCAAAACTTTTTTCTCCTATTAAAGTTGCTCTTTTATAATCTCTTAAAGCCCCAGCTAAAATTTCGCTTGCCGAAGCTGAACCTTTGTTTATTAAAATAACTAAAGGAATATCTAAAAGCTTTCCTTTTTTTTCAACATAGTAATCAAATGAAGAAATACTTGTTGATTCTTGTTTAACAACAAGTTTATTTTCTGGTAAAAATTCTGAAGCAATATATACAGAACTTTCAAGATAACCTCCTGGATTATCGCGAAGATCTAAAATCATTCCTTTTATTTGTTTTTTTTCCCATTTATTTTTTATTTCATTAACTGCCTTATCCCATTCATTGTTTGTATTTTCTCCAAATTGATTGAGTTTTAAGATAGCGATATTTTCTTTAAAATTAAGCTCAACAGAAGAAACTTTTATTTGATCTCTTATAATTTCAACATTAATTTCTTTATTATTTCTTTCTAATGTTAATTTTACTTTTGTTCCTTTTGGACCTCTGATTTTTGAAACAGCATAATTTAATGTCCAACCTGAGGTTTTTTGATTATCAACAGCATTAATAAAATCTCCAGCTTTTACGCCTGATTTTTCAGCTGGAGAGTTTTTTAAAGGCGCAATAACAATAATTCGATTATTTTTTAAGCCTAATTGAGCTCCTATACCTTCAAATTTTCCTTGAAGATCATTTTTTGATTGTTTGTTTTCTTCTGGTGTCAAAAAAAAAGTATAAGGATCATTTAAAGACGCCACTGCTCCTTTTATTGCTCCATAGTATATTTTTTCTGAATCTATTTTCTTTTTATCAACATATTTTTTATTGATTTTATCTAATACATTTGAAAATAAATTAGAATTAAATATAGAAGTATTATTTATTTTGTTTTTAAATATTGTTGAATTATTTAAAGAATTATATTGTCCAAACTTATATCCTAAACCAAAAATTGATATAGCAAATGCTAAAGTAAAAATAAAGTTAATAATTTTTATTTTTTTATTATTATTCATAATAAAAATAAATCTTATCAGAATTTTCAATAATTGTGCAATAAATAAATTTTTCTTTAAATATTTTTTTTATATCTTCGATATTTTTTAATTTAAAAAATAAAAGATTTGTTTTTTCTGGCATATTGTCGATAGTTATAAATCCTTTTGCTCCAAGAGCTTCAAGTTTTATTTGTTCAAAGGAAGAAAATTTTTCAGCAACAATTATTTTATTTTCTATATTATCTGTTTTAATATTAAAAAAATCAGATGATTTAAATAAAAATATTTCTCCTCCAAAATTTTCTCCTTTATTTTTTAAATCAAAGATTTGAGCTTTATTTAATTTTATTTTTATAAAATCATTTTTAATATCTTCAATTATTCCTTTAAAAGGAGATAAAAAATCATTTTTTTCTTTTGATAATGTTTCAATAATTATAATTCCTTGATTATGATTTATTTCTTTAATTATTCCTGATACTGGAGAATTTATTTTTATTGATGAAAATAAACTTTTCTTTTCAGCTAAAATTTCATCTTTTTTTATTTCTTCTCCAACTAATTTTTTTAAATAAGAAAAAATTTTTTCTGGATTAATTGATAATTTTTCAGCAATGTTTATTGTAATTTCTTTTTTAAAATTATTTTTAAATAAAGAAGTATTAAAATCAATTTTAGACCCTTTTTTTACCAAAATTTGAGAATTTTTTATAATTGGAAAATTAACAATCATTATTTAAGTATAATAAAAAAAATCTTTATCGTAAACCTTGATAAGAAACATAAGGCAGAAGAGCTAAAAATCTTGCATATTTTATTTGTTTTGTAAGCATTCTTTGATGTTTTGCACAAATTCCTGTTTTATCTCTTCCTAAAATTTTTTTTCTTGAACTTAAAAATTTTTCTAAATTTTCAATGTCTTTATAGCTTGGATTAGTTTTATATTGGCAAAAAAAACATTTCATAATTTTTATTTTAATTTTTAAAACGGTATATCGTCTGGATTAATTTTTTCTTCTTTAGTTTTGTCTGATTCTTCATTTGCTTGAATATCTTCTTCTATTTTTATTTCTTCTGAATTAGTCGAATCATCAATTGGAACATCTTCTTCTATTTCCTTTTCATTTTCTGCTTTTTTATTATTGTTTTGATTATTTGTTTTTATTGTTTCCTCACTTGATTTTTTATTGCTATTAAAAACTATAAAATCATCTAATACTATTTCAGCGACTGATCTTTGTTGTCCGTCTTTTGTTGTGTAATTTCTATAAGTTAATCTTCCTTCTAAGTATACTTTTTTTCCTTTAGTTAATATTTTTCCACAAAGTTCTGCTAATTTTTGCCAAGCAATAATTTTATGATATTGAACTTCTTCTTTTTGTTGTCCATCTGAAGTTGTCCAATTTCTATTAGTTGCTACTCCAAAAGTACAAACAGGAGTTCCTGATGGGGTATATTTTAATTCTGGATCTCTAGTTAAATTTCCTAATAATATTACACGGTTTAAAGATCTGCTTGCCATAATATTTTTTATATTAATTATTAACTGATAAAATTAAATATCTTATAATTTTTGTTTCAAAATTTAATTTTTGTTTTAGTTGTTTAATATTCTTTTTTTCAATTTCAATTAAAAAATAGAAATAAAAAGCTTTTTTATGTTTTCCAATAAAATAAGAAAGGGTTTTTTCTCCCCATTTTTCTTCTTTTTCAATTTTTCCATTTAAAGAAGCAATTATATCTTTTATTATTTTTATATCAGCTTCTTTTTCTAAAAGAAATGTTATTTCGTACTTCATAATTTGTAATATAATACTAATTATGTCTAAAAAAATCAATAGGATTATAAAATTTAGAGATTTATTTTTTTTTATATTAATTTTTTTACTATTGATTTTTACTAGGTTTATTGGTTTAGATTGGGGTCTTCCTTATCCAATGCATCCTGATGAAAGAAATATGGCTAATTCAGTTCAAGAATTGAACTGCGATATTTCAAATTTAAAATTTCAAATTTCAAATTTACGCCAATGTTTTAATCCTCATTTTTATGCTTACGGACAATTTTCTTTATATTTTGGATATTTAATTAGTTTAATTTTAAAACTCTTTAATAAAAGTTTAGATACGGCAATTACTTTTGAAGAAGCAACAATATCCCTTAGAATAATTTCAGCTATTACTTCATTTCTTACGGCGATAGTTATTGTAAAGATTATAGAAAATATAATAAATAAAAAAATTAGATGGTATTTTTGGCTTTTAATTATTTTTTCTCCTTTTTTTATTCAATATTCTCATTTTGGAACAACAGAATCTTTATTAATATTTTTTTATATTTTTTTAATTTATTTAAGTTTTATTTATTTTGATAATAAATTAACTGATTTTAATTTTTTATTTTTATCTTCTTTAATATTAGGTTTATCTTTAGCAACAAAAATATCTTCTGGAATTTTTATAATTGTTCCAATTTATTCAATATTTAAAAAAAACAAATTAAATGATGACATTTTTTTTATAAATTTTATAGATTATTTTTTTAAAAATTTTTTTATAAGAATAATTAGTTTAATATTTTTTTTATTTTTGACTTTTTTTTTCTTTTTTGTATTTTCTCCTCATAATTTTATAAATTTTAATGATTTTATAAATTCAATGAATTATGAAAGTTCAGTTGGTTTTGGAAAATATATTGTTTTTTATACTCAACAGTTTGAAAAATCTATTCCTTATATTTTTCAAATAATAAAAATTTTTCCTTGGGTTTTAGGAGCAGGAATAAGTCTAATAAGTCTTATAGGAATCATAGGATTAAGCTGGAAAGACAAAAAAATCAATTTGCTTCGATTGGCATTTTTTGTTTATTTTTTATTAAATGGATTTTTTTATGCAAAATGGACTCGTTTTATGGCGCCAGTTTTTCCGATTTTGCTTATTTTTGGAATTTTATTTTTGATTAAATTAAAAATAAAAAATATTTATAAATTTTTTATTATTTTAATTTTAATAATTCCGGGAATTATTTATTTATTGATATATTTAAAGCCAGATATAAGATTTCAAGCATCTGAATGGATTTTTAAAAATATTCCTGAAAATTCTTATGTTTTGTCAGAAACTGCTAATGTTATTGATGTTCCAATAGTTAATCCAAAATCTAAAATACAAAATCAAAAATATATAAATTATAATTTAATTTCTTTTGATTTTTATAATTTGGATGGAAATCAAACTCTTCAAAAAGACCTTGAAAATCATTTAAAAAATGCTCAATATATTATTGTTCCATCCCGCCGAATTTTTGCTAATTATACTTGTTTATGGCCGGAAAAAAAGAATTTTTTAGATGATTTTGTTTATGAAAAAAATAGATGTCAAGAGCTTGAAAAAAAATTTCCACTTTTAAATGATTATTATAAAAAACTTTTTTTAGGTGAACTAGGATTTAAATTAATTAAAAAATTTTCTCCTTTTTCTTTTGATTTTTTTGAATTTGATGATGAGGTGGCTGAGGAGACTTGGAGTGTTTTTGATCATCCGGTGATAAGGATATATAAAAAAATTAAAAGTTAAAAATTAAAAGTTTAAAATTTAAATTTTTTTAATCGTATAAAAGAGTGTATTATTGATTATTTTGTCTTCAATTAAGTATCCTTTTTTTTTAATTTCTTTGCGAATTGAATCGGCTTCAGCAAATTTTTTTTGTTGTCTTAATATTAATCTTTTATTAGCTAGTTTTATAATTTCTTCAGGAATAAGATGATTAATTTCCCATAATTTTAATCCAAAAACCTGATCAAAGTCATAGATTAAATTTAGTTTTGCTGACGGAGTCAAATCGCTTTTGATTAAAGACCAAAATATTGAAAGAGCCTCAGGGATTTGTAAATCATTGCTGATTGCTTTTTTAAATTTTTCTTTATAATCTTCAATTTTTTTATTATCTGTTTTAGACAAACTTAATTTTTTTTCTTCTTGTTTTAATTCAATTATTTTGTTGACTAAGTTTTTAAAAGCTTCTTGAGCGGCTTTAGCTGACTGCCAGGTAAAATTCATAATTGAGCGATAATGAGACTGCAAAAATAAATAGCGGATTGCTAAAGGTTCAATATTATGTTTTTTTAAGTCATCTAAGGTATAAAAATTTCCTAGAGATTTGCTCATTTTTTGATTATCAACCATCAAAAAATTATTATGAAACCAAAAACGGACAAAAGTTTTTTCTGTTGCTGCCTCTGATTGAGCAATTTCATTTTCATGATGAACTGGAATATGATCAACTCCTCCGGCATGAATATCAACGGTTTCTCCAAGGTATTTCATACTCATTGCACTACATTCAATATGCCATCCAGGAAACCCATCGCCCCAAGGAGAATCCCAGTGCATAGTATGATCTGCAAATCTGCCGACTCTTTTAAACCACAAAGCAAAATCAGCTGGATTTTTTTTATCTTTGTCAATATAGACTTCTTCTCTGGCGCCTTTTATTTTTTCTTCTAATTTTTGATTTGATAAAGCTCCATATTTTTTATATTTTTTTACATCAAAATAAACTGCTTCTTTAGTTTCATAGGTAAAACCTTTTTTTTCTAAGATTTTTATAAGATTAATCATTTCATTTATATGTTTTGTTGCTGGACAAAGAATATCTGGATATTCAATATTAAGTTTTTTAATTGTCTTTAAGAAAAAATCAGTATAAAATTGGGCTACTTCCCAGACAGTTTTCCCTGTTTTTTTAGCTCCTTTTTCCATTTTGTCCTCTCCCCTATCATCATCGCCTGTTAGATGGCCGACATCAGTTATATTCATTACATGTTTGACTTTAAATCCAAGATATTTTAAAGTTCTTTTTAAAAGATCATTGTTTATATAAGTTCTCATATGACCGATATGAGTATAATCATAAACAGTTGGACCACAAGAATAAAAAGCAACATTAGGGGGATTAAGAGGGGTAAATTCTTCAATTTTTTTAGTTAAGGTATTATAAAGTTTCATAAAAAAAAGTATAGCAAAAATATTGAATTTATGATTTTTATTTTAATATATTAATCAAAAATAATATTTCTGTAGGTTATAGTCCATAGACAAAAAAGTATTTTTTTTAATAAATTAATCATATAAGCTTAAACTAAATTTAGACATATATAAATAAAAATTTAGTTAAACAGTTAACTGCATTTTTTTTATTAAAACAAGAATATAATAAAAATACTTTTTTATTTTTTTATTTTATATTTTATTATGAGTTATTGTTAATTTTGTTATTAGCTTTTGTCGGAGTGGGCGGACTTGAACCGCCGACCTCAGCGTCCCGAACGCTGCGTTCTAGCCTCTGAACTACACTCCGAAAAAAATAAAATTATTGTTTTCCAACTGCTGCTTTTGTTTCAACATGCTGGCGTTGAGCCATTTTTTTTGGATTAAAAATGCTTCTTCTAATTTTTCCCATTGGGATTGTTTCTTCTTGTTGTCTTCTTTTTTCTTCTTCAATTCTTCTTTTTTCTTGTTTTTTTGCCTCTTCTTTTCTTTTTATTTCTGTTTCTTCTTGTTTTTTTTCACCGATTGCTTTTTTCTCAGATTCTCTAACCATTTGAAAAAGACGCTGTCTTAAAGCTTCTGTTTTTGCTTTTTCTTGATTTTGAAATTTTTTTTGGAGATCTTCGAAGTTAAGAGGAGTATGATTATTTTTTGAATTTTTTTCTTTTTGTTGAAGATTTGTTTGAGTGCTATTTCCTTCGTTTGACACTAAGCTCGATAAAGGATTTAAAGTTTGGACAACCGATTTAACAGTTTTTTTAGCAGTTGAATGGCCAAGTTCAACTAGTTGTTCAAATGTATCTTCTAAAATTTTTCCTTTTGGCATATTTTAAAAATAATTTTAAATAATTCCAAGAATTGCTTTTGCTTTTTCTGACATTTTTTCAATTGTCCATGGCGGATCAAAGGTTAAATCAATGATAATTTTTTCCTTTAAAAAACCAAGCTCGCTTATTTTATTTTTTATATCTTCTTCAATAACTGATATTAAAGGACAGCCAATTGTTGTTAATGTCATGATTATTTTTACATTGTTTTTTTTATCAATTTTTACATCATAAACTAATCCTAAATCAACAATTGAGATATTAAGTTCTGGGTCAATAACTTCTTCAAGTTTTTTTAAAATATCTTTTTTAGTTAATTTCATAAAAATAATTATTATAATTATAATGTTATAAATATTATAAATAATTATGAACAAATATAAAGTAAGATTTGTTGCTTTAGGTGGGATTGTCGGTGTAACAAAGAATATGTATCTTTATGAGTTGTATCAGGAAAATAATCTTAAAGACATTTTAATAGTTGATTGCGGGGTTGGTTTTCCAAAAGAAAAAGAATTAGGAGTTGATTTTGTTATTCCTGATATAAGTTATCTTCAGGATAAAAAAGATAAAATTAGAGCAATTCTTTTGACTCATGGACATGAAGATCATATTGGTGCTCTTCCTTATCTTTATGAATCTTTAGGTATGCCGACAATTTTTGCAAGCAAATTAACAGCTGTTTTTTTAGAAAATAAATTTAAAGAGACAAAACAAAGAGTTTTTATTGAAAAAATAAATTTTGACAAAATTTATAGTTTTGGTGATTTTAAAATAAATTTTATAAAGATTACTCATTCAATTCCTGATACAACTCATATTGTTATAAAATCGCCTATTGGAAATTTTTATCATGGTTCAGATTTTAAACTAGATTTAACTCCGCCTTACGGATCTTTTCCTGATTTTTATCAGATTACTAAAGCAGGAAAAGAAGGAATTTTGTGTTTATTGTCTGATTGTTTAGGAAGTGAAAGACCTGGGCTTACTTTATCTGAGTCAATTGTTGGCAAAACATTTGAAGATGAAATGAGAAAAACAAAAGGAAAATTTATTATGACAACTTTTTCTTCAAATATTTCTAGAATAAGACAATGCGTTGAGGCAGCAATAAAGTTTAATCGAAAAATAATTTTTTTAGGAAGATCAATGAAAGAATCAACAAAATTAGCTTCTGAGATAGGTTATCTTCCTATTCCTGAATCGCTTTTTGCAAATGAAGAAGATTTAATAAGAATTCCACCAAATAAAATATGTCTTATTGTCGCCGGTTCTCAAGCTCAATATGGATCAGCTTTGACAAAGCTTGCTGATAAGCAAAATCCATATGTTAAAATAATGCCGGGAGATAAAATAATTTTTTCATCAGATCCAATTCCTGGTAATGAGAATGAAGTTTATGCATTAATTGAAGATTTAGTTTCTCAAGGGGCTGATGTTTTTTATTCTGATATTGCTGATCAGCTTCATTCATCAGGACATGGTAATCAAGAAGATTTAAAATTTTTAATAAGATTTACTAATCCAAAATATTTTATTCCGATTGGAGGAACAATTAGACATCAAAAACAATATGAAAATTTAGTTAATGAGTTAGGTTATGATAAAAAAAAAGTTTTTTCATTAAACGAGGGAGAAACAGTTTTGTTTGATAATTTTGGAGCAAAAAAAGAAGATGTAATTGAGACAAAAAATATTTATATTGATGCTTATGGAATTGGGGATGTTGGTAATATTGTTTTGCGTGATAGAAAAACAATTTCAACTGAAGGAATAGTTTTTGCCATTATTATTTTAGGTAATAATGCTTCTCTTATAACTGAACCCAGAATTTTTTCTCGCGGTTTCGTTTTTGAAAAAGAAGAAAAAGACCTTTATAAAAACGCAAAAAAAATAATTGAAAAAATATTTAAACCAAAAAGCGGAAAAATATTTGATTTGGGTAAATTAAAAAGAGAGATTATTAAATCTCTTGAGGAATATTTTTTTAATCAAAAAGGAAGAAAACCTTTAATTGTTGTTGAAATAATAAATTTTTAAATTTTTATGTTTTCTTTGCCGACTAATTTAAAAAAAATTGCTCTTTTTTTGGAAAGACTTCCTGGAATCGGTCAAAAAACTGCTAATCGTTTGGCTTTCTTTTTTTTACGTCTACCAGATGAAGATTTGGAAAATTTTGCTGAAAACATAAAAAATTTAAAAAAGAAAACAAAACTATGCAAAAAATGTTTTAATTTAACTGAAAATGATTTTTGTCAAATATGTGAAGATCAAAATAGAGATCAATCTTTAATTACCGTTATTGAAAGCGTAATTGATCTTTTGTCTTTTGAAACAGGAAATATTTATAATGGTCTGTATCATGTTCTTCATGGGAAAATTGATCCTTTAAATCATGTTGGACCATATGATTTGAAAATCAATGAGTTATTAGAAAGATTAAAAAAAGATAAAAATATAAAAGAAATAATTTTAGCTACAAGTCCTGATATGGAAGGAGAAGCAACAGCAATGTATATTAAATCTCAAATTTTAGATTTAAAAAATAAAAATTTAATTAGTAAAAATATTAAAATTACTAGATTAGCTTATGGATTGCCAATTGGAGCTAATTTAGAATATGCTGATTATATGACTTTAAAAAAAGCTCTTGATGGCAGAGATGATTTTTAAGATAAAAATTTTAATTTTATTTGTTCAGCAATAATAGAAGCAATTGATACTTCTTCAAGTTTTTCAAATTTTTGATTTTCTTTTAAAGATATTGTGTTGGTAGTAAAAATTTTTTCAATTGAGCTTTTTTCTAAGACACTTTTTGCCATAGGTGAAAGATCATGATGAACAATACAAGCAAAAACTTTTTTTGCTTGTTTTTCAAGACAAAGATCAGAAGCATGAACTAAAGTTCCGCCCGAAGTGATAATATCATCAACAATAATGCAGATTTTATCTTTTACATTCCCATATATATTTAAAGCTTTTGATTGATGAATTTTTTCTAAATCACGTTTTTTTTCAACAACAGCAATATCTTTTATTTTTTTAAAAAATAAATCAGAAAAATCTTGAGCTCGCTCTACTCCACCTTGATCAGGAGAAACAATAACAACTGAATCATAGAAATTATTTAAATTTATTAAATCATTATTAATTAAATATTTTTTTATTGATGAAGACAAAATATTAAAAGCACTTAAATTTTTAAAAGAAATTGAGAAAATTCCCTCAGTGCCTTCATCATGAAGATTAATGGTATAAACAGCATTAAAACCAATTGTTTCTAAAAATCTAATAACAACATTTGCTGAAACAGCTTCTCCTGGACTATGTTCTCGATTTTGCCTAGCATAGCCAAAATAAGGAATAAAAGCAACAATTTCTCTTGCTCCTCCTCTTTTTAAAGCATCAGCAAAAAAGAAAAGTTCCATTAAATGAGTATCAGTTGGATTTGAAGTTGATTGAATAATAATTGATGTTGAATTTTTAACATTTTCTTTAATAGCTACTCTTATTTCTGAATTATCAAATTTAACAGTTTCGCTTTTTGATATTGGTATTTTAAGTATTTTAGAAACTTCGCGAACAAGAATTGGATTAGATGAACCAGAAAAAATTTTTAACACTTTTAAAATTTTAAATTATTAATATAATTATTTTTGTTGAGTCGAAATTTCAATTAATTTTTTAGCAGCTAATTCTTGAGTTTTTTTAACAGCTTCATTAACAGCATCAGCAATTCGATTTTCAATAATTCCATCAACCTCAATTGATTCAATAACTTGATCACCTCTAAGAATTACTCTAACACCATTTTTTTCAACAACAACTTGTTCTTTTTGTAAAGCTTGTTGCATTGCTTGAGCTTGTTTTTGTAATTTTTGTAAATCTCCAAGAGCTCCTAATGGGTTAAACATATTTAAAATAAATTTTTATAATTTTTAATTTTATTAATTTTCATTATAAAATTCAGCAATAGCGATTTCAAGAGGAAGAGAGTCAATTGGAGTTGATTTTAATTGTTGATAAGCTTGAAGAAGAAGTTTGATAAGTTTTGTAATTTCAGCAAAACTTAAATTAATATTTTTTTCATCTTCAATTTGAATACCTTTTTTTATTAATAATTGAATTCTTAATTCTTCAAGCATTTCTTCAATTAAATTTTTAAAATTTCCTCCATTTTGATTAAATTCTTCAATCCAGGCAAATGTTTTTTTTATATCTTTTTTTTCTATTATTTCAAGAAAATTATTTTTTCCTCTTATTCCAAGATAATTTTCTAATTCTTCAATATTTTTAATTTTTTGAATAGAAATTTCTTCTAATATTTTTACAGCATCTCTAAATGAATAATCACTATGATTAGCAATTATTTTATAAAAATCATCTTGATAATTTAGATTTTCTTTTTCTCCGATTTTTTTCAACATTTCAATAATATCTTTTTTTAAAGCTTTGCCAAAATTTATTTTTAAACAACGAGAAGCAATTGTTTTTGGAATTTTTTCTAAATTAGTTGTAGCTAAAATAAAAAAAGCAGTTTTCGGTGGTTCTTCAAGAGTTTTAAGCAAAGCATTAAATCCTTCATTAGTAATCATGTGAGCTTCATCAATAATGAAAACTCGATATTTTCCTGACATTGGTGCAAATGATGTTTCTTTAATTAAATTTTTTATTTCTTCTATTCCTCTATTTGAAGCAGCATCCATCTCAATAACATCGTTAAATGATGATGAATTTATTGAAAGACAATTTTCGCATTGATTGCAAGGTTCAAAATTTTCTTTATCTAAAGAATTTTTTCCATAATCATTATTTAAACAATTTATTGCTTTAGCAAATATTCTAGCGCTTGAAGTTTTGCCTGTTCCTTTTTGACCGACAAAAAGATAAGCATGAGGAAGCTTTTTTGATTTTAATATTTCTATTAATTGATTTTTTACTTTTGAATTATCAAGAGAATTTATTGTTTGAGGCCGATATTTTAAATAAAACATATTTTTATAAATTTTTTATTAAATTTTCAAGCCCATGAATTAATAAATTATTTATTATTTCATCAACTTTTTTATTTCTTTCAGCAGCTAAAAGAACAGCTTGTGGATAACATATAAAAATTTCTCCTAAAAGTATTTTATCTTCTTGTTTTTCATTGTAAAAAAAAGATAATACAGGTAAAGCAATATTTTCATTTTTATAATTTAAAGATAAATATTTCATTTTATTTTTTCCTATAAAAGCAATATTAACTAAAATATTTTTTTCAATTTTTTTAGCCAAAAAAAACTCATCAGTGCTTTTTTTAATTTTTTCTTTATTAATCTTATATCTTGAAGAAGAAAAAATATTAATCATATTTTTATTGAATTATTTTGTTTTTTAATAAAACGATTTTTTCTTTTTTCTTTTTCTTCTTCTTTTTTTGCTAAGGACGGTTTTTTATAAAATTGTTTTTTTCTTAAAGTGTTAACAATATCTTCTTCAATAAAAGTTTTTGAAAATTTTCTAAAAAGAGAATCTTTTGTTTCCCCCTTTTTTCTTACAACAACTACCATTTTATTCAACCTCCTTTCTTAAATTAAAAAATAAATAATTATAAATTTTATTATATATTTTTTATAATATCAATTAATTGTTTTAATGTGAGAGATGATGAGATAAAATTAGGATTTTTTGAAGAGCCATTAAGAAGCATATTGCCAGAAATATGTAAAAACCAACTAGCTTTTTTATCAACTTTAACTATTTTTTGATAAAGAGTCCTTAAATGATATTTCTTAAAAGGCAATGTTTTGATTCTTATATTTCCTTTATCTGGATCTTTTCTGGCAACTAATTTAAAACCTTTTTTTAGCGCTAATTTTAAAACATCTTCATTTTTTGATAAAACAACAAGAGTTTTTCCCCATTTTGATTTAAAAACAAAACCTTTTTTTATTTCTTTTTCAGCTTGATTTTTTTTTAAAAAAACAATTAACAAAGCATCAAGAATCAGAAAAACATATTCAACCAATTGGTTGTCATTTTTTAAAATATTTTTAAAACCGCTATCAATAATTGAAGAAATAAGAAAATCAAAATGATCTGAATCTGGAGATGGAAAATTTATTTCTCCAAAATGATCAAAAATATTGACTTGATTAACTAATTTTTCTAAAGCTTCTTCTTGATTTTTTTTTAAATAATGATTTTTTTTTAAATATTCAAAAACTAAAGTTGCAGCGCAAATATTATCATTAGTTTGATGATGATCAAAACGCCCCATTCCAGTATCAACATGAATAATTTCAGAGTTTTCATCTGGACTTTTTTCGTTTAATGTTTTTCCAGCAGGAACAAATTTAATTTCAGCATTTTTCCATCCAGGTAAAAATTTTTTAATAAGCCAGCAAGAAGTTATAGCATCTAAATCAGGAGAAATATGAGTAACAATGGTTTTCATATTTTATTTATTAATTCATCAAAAGAAATTATTTTTATTTCTTTATTATTTCTTTTTTTATATTCTATTTTATCTCCGGTTTTTTTTGAAATAATTAATCTTATTGGAATACCAATTAAATCAGCATCATTAAATTTTTCTCCAGCAGAAACATCTTCTCTATTATCAAAAAGAACCTCAATATTTTTTTCGGTTAATTTTTTGTAAAGATTATAAGAGTTTTGACGAATATTTTTGTCTTTTAAATCAAGACCAATAAGATGAATTTTGTATGGAGCAATATTTTCAGGCCAAATAATTCCTTTTTCATCATTATTTATTTCGACAATTGTTCCCATTAATCTTGTTGTTCCTATTCCATAACAGCCCATAACTGGATATTTTTCTTTTCCATCTTTATCAATAAATTTTAAATCAAAAGCTTCGCAAAATCTTGTTCCTAAATCAAAAATATTGCCAACTTCTATTGCCTTGTTTTTTTTGAGATTGTTTTTACATTTTGGACAAACATTATTATTAGCAATTTCTTCATTTTGAGCAAATTCGCATTTTTCGCAATAAATTAAATTTACTTCTCCAGCTGGAGTAATAACATTAAACTCATGACTAAATTTTTTAGTAAAAGATCCGCCTGATGCTTCAGTTATTTTTATTTCTTTAAGACCGCATTTTTTAAATATTTTTAGATAAGCTTTAATTACTTTTTGATAATAATTTTCAAGATCTTTTTTATCTTTATGAAAAGAATATAAATCTTTCATTCCAAATTCTCTACCTCTTAAAATTCCTGATTTTGCTCTTTTTTCATCTCTAAATTTAGCTGTTATATGATATAAAGCTAAAGGCAAATCTTTATAACTTTTAATAAATTTTTTTGCTAATGGAGTAATTGTTTCTTCATGTGTTGGCGCTAATGCATATTCATTTGCCCACTGGCTTTTTATTTTAAATAAAACATCAACAGAATTCCATCTGTTTGTTTTTTCCCATAATATTTTTGGATGAAGAGAAGGCATTAAAACTTCTTGAGCATCAATAGTATTCATTTCTTTTCTTATAATTGTTTCAATTTTTGAAAGAACAATTTTTCCTAATGGAAGATATTCAAATATTCCTGAAGCAATTTGATCAATAAAACCAGCTTGAGTTAAAAGTTTATGACTGATTGAATCATAATTTTTAATTTCTTTTTTTGTTTTTCCAAATAGTTTTGAATAAAACATAAAATTTTAATAAAAACAATTAATTTATTCTTTAATTATATATTAAAAATATTTTTTTAATTGAGATTTTTTTATTTATGTTTAAAACCAAGCCGATCAAGAACTTTACCAACTGTTTCAAGAGGGCCTGATGAATAAGTATCAATAACTAGATGATAATATTTTGGATCAAAAAAATCATAATTTCCATATATTTTTTTCCAAGTTTCGAAGTTGTCAATTTCTCTTTCTTTAATCATTTTTTTTGCATCATCAATTGATACTTTATCACGATTAACTACGCGATCAATTTTTAATGCAGGATTAGAACAAGTTAAAAAAACTCGAAGTGTATTTTGAAAATTTCTTGCCATAAATCCAGCAAGCCAAGATTCAATGACATAGTTTCTTTCTTTTAAAAGTTTTATAGTTCTTTCATCAATAATTCTATGAATTTTTTCATCTCCTAAAGAAGCTAATGGATGTTTATATTCTTTAAGATAATCACGTAATATTTTTCCTCCTGAAGCAAATTTCCATCCTAATGGTTCAAGATATGGTTTAAGATTTTCAAGAAGAGTGTTTTTTCCAGAAGCAACTCCTCCTGATATAGTAATGTTTTCCCAATTTAAATTTTTTTTATTAATCATAATTATTTATTTAAAAAATTTAATAAAATCATTTATTGCTATTATAACAGCTAAAGCAATAAGAGTTAAAAAACCAAAAAAATTAACATATTTTTCAATATTTTTATTTGAATTTTTTCCTGTAATCCATTCATATAAAACAAAAACAAGTCTTCCTCCGTCTAATGCTGGAAAAGGTAAAATATTCATAAAAGCAAGAGATAGACTTATAAGAGCTGATAATTCTAATAAATTGTATATTAATTTTTCTTTTGATTTTTTAACCATATCGTCAATAACCGCAAATATACCTACAGGTCCAGTTAAAGTTTGAGTTATATTTTCTGGATTTTTTTCTTTTATTGCTGAAGAAAATAAATATCCGAAAATTTTTAAGTTATAATCTATTAAATTATATGAGTGTAAAAATCCAGAAAATATTTTTTCTTCAGGTTTTTTATATTCTAATATCACAATATCAGCTAAATTAACGCCTATAATATATCTTTTTAATTTTTCATTATAAATTGGATTAATTTCAGTTATTTTTTTTTCGTCATTTTTATTATTTTTTAATTCAAATGTTATTTTTTCTCCTTTTGAGTTTTTAACAATATCAATAAATTGATTTGCAGAATTTACATTTTTCCATGAATTATTATTTATTTTATATTTTAAAACTATATCTTCTTCTTTTATATTTGATTTTGATGCTGGAGAATTTTCATTGACTTTAGCAATAATAACTTTTTTTATTGGATTACCAAAAGAAAATTGATGATTTTTTAAAATTATTGGAATTGGAGTTGATTTAAATTGATTTGACCATAAAATAAAATAAAAAACAATTATTCCAAAAATTAAATTCATTATAATTCCTCCAAGTATTATAATTGTTTTTTGCCATGGTTTTTTGTATATAAAAGCTTTTTTTGCGTTTTTTTCTATTATTTTTTTATTTTTATTTTCTATTTCATGATATTCTTCTCCATATAATTTTACAAAACCTCCAATTGGAAGAAGATTTATAGAAAACAATGTTTCACCTATTTTTTTCCCCCATATTTTTGGAGGTAAGCCAAAACCAAATTCTTCTACTTTTACTCCATTTTTTTTTGCCATAAGAAAATGGCCTAATTCATGAATAATAACAAGAAAAGAAAGAATAATTATGAAAATTAAAAAAGACATTTTGTTTTATATTGTTTTAATTTTTTTATAATTCTCTTATTTCGTTTTCTTTTTTTTCTTTAATAAAATCAATTTCTTTCATTATAATAGAATTTTGATTATCTATTTCTTTTTCAAAACGATATTTTATATCCTCAGTAATTTCTTTTTTTTCAAAAAGATTTTTAATATTTCTTCTTAGATCATCTCTTAAAGATCTTATTTGATTTTTTCTTTCTTCAATTTTTTCTCTAGCAAGTTTTATATATTTTTCTCTTTGTTCAGAAGATAAAGGAGGAATTCTTAAAATTATTTTTGTTCCTTGAATTGAAGGAGAGAGTCCAAGAGGAGATTTAAGTATGGCTTTTTCTATATCTTGAGTTACTGAAGGATCAAAAGGAATAATTAATAATGATGTAGGCCCTTCAGTTGTTATAGTTGATAATTCCATTAATTTTAATTTAGTTGTTCCTCCATATGTTTCAACTATTAAATTTTCAACAAGAGAAGGATTAGCTCTTCCTGTTCTTATTGTTTTTAAATCTTCTTTTATAGAATCAATTATTTTTTGAGATTTTTGTTTAAACTCAGAAAGAAAATCCATAATATATTAAATTTTAAAGATTTTAAATTTCCCAATAAATTATTCTATTTATTTTTATATTTTCTCCAAATTTTAAAACAGCATCTTTTAAAAGATCTAAAATTTTTTTTGATGGATCTCTGATATAATTTTGATTTAATAATTCTTCAATTGTCTGAGGTTTTAAAGAAGCAATCTGCATAGCAATTTCTTGACCTAGAGAACTAAATTCTTTGTTTGTAGAAACAAAATCTGTTTCGCATAATATTTCGACCAAAGATGCTATTTTTTTATTATGATGAACATAGGAAAATATTGCTCCGGCTGATGTAGTTCTTCCAGCCTTGTCTTTTATTTTGTCAGCCCCCCATTTTGTTAATAGTTTTTTTGCCTCTTCAATATTATTGTTTGTTTCTTCTAAAGCTTTTTTACAAAGAGAAAAAGAAACTCCTGTTTCTTCTCTTAATTTTTTTAGTTTATTTATATCGTACATATTTATAAAATTTTATAAAATTTAAAAACTATTTTTCGTATAATTCAGTTATTTCTTCTACCAAACAATTAATTGATGATATTGAATCATCATTTCCTGGAATAGGAAAATCAACTAAATCAGGATTGACATTTGTATCAACAATGGCGATTATTGGAATATTTCTTTCTTTTGCTTCTTTTAATGCATTTTTTTCTTTTTTTATATCAACTATAAAAATAGCATCTGGTTTTTTTTCAAGAGAGATAATTCCTCCATACAATTTTTCAAGTTTTTTTAATTTTTTCTCAAGTTTTAATTGTTCATGTTTGACAAATTTTTTCCATAGTCCTTCTTCTTTTTCTTTTTTTAGAGTTTTTAATTTTTTTATATTATTATTTATAGTTTCAAAATTAGTGATTAATCCAGCCGGCCATTTAAAAGAAATATAAGGAATATTTTTTTCCTGACAAATTTTTGAAATTATTGAAGAAGCTGTTTTTTTAGTACCTATAAAAAGAATTGTTTTTTCTTCTTGTTTTAATTTTTTTACAAAATTTTTAGCTTTTTCTATAAGTTCAACAGTTTTTTCTAAATTAATTATCGATGTTCCTTGATTTATAGTGTAAATATATTTTTTAGCTTTAGGATGAATTTTATTTTTTTTATGTCCAAGATGAACTCCTGTTTCAAAAAATTTTTCTATTTGATTTTTAATATTATTTATCATAATCTATTCATTTTATCAATGAAATGTTTTTTTTTCAATTAGATTTTTAATGATTTTAAGAAAGTTTTAAATTTGCCATTAATTTCTGGATGATTTAAAGCCATTTCAATAACAGTTTTTAAATATTCAAACTTATTTCCTGTATCATAATATTTGCCATTTTTTATAACTACAGCGTAAACTGGCATTCCTTGTTTTTTTAAATAATTTATAGCATCAACAAGCCATATTTCTCCTCCTTTTCCTGGTTTTATATTTTTTAATGCTTTAAAAATTTCTGGAGGAAGAATATATCCACCGTGAGTGGCTATATTTGAAGGAGCTTTTTCTGGATCTGGTTTTTCAATTATTTCATTTATTTTATAAATATTTTCTTTAACATGAGTTAGATCAGCTATTCCATATCTATTTAAATCTTCTTTGTTTTTTATTTCTACTCCTGAAATGATTATTCCTCCTAAATTTTCATAAACATTAATCATTTGTTTTAATCTTGGAGGATTTGAATATATAAATTCATCTCCCCATAAAACAGCAAAAGGTTCATTTTCTATTACTGGTTCTGCTGTTAAAACTGGAGTTCCATTTCCGTATGGACCTTTTTGTCTAATATATATAAATTCTGCCATTTGAGAAATTTTTTTTATTTGTTCAAGAAGTTCAAATTTTTTTCCTTGAATAAGATTTTGAACTAAATCTTCTGATGGTTCATCAAAATGATCTTCAATTGCTCTTTTATTGCTTCCGGTAATTATTATTATATTTTTTATTCCTGAATTTATTGCTTCTTCAACAACATATTGAATAACAGGTTTATCAACAACAGGCAACATTTCTTTTGGCAAGGCTTTTGTTTGAGGTAAAAATCTTGTTCCAAAACCAGCAGCAGGAATAACAACTTTAGTTATTTTTTTCATTTTTTTATTCAAATTTAATAGTAATTGATTGTTTTAATTTAACTTTATTTTCAATTATTGCTTCTACTTTTGCGACTCCTAAATCTTTTGATGAAAGATTAAAGGTTGTTTTTCCTGATTTATCAGTTGTTTGAGAATCAATATCGAATTCTCCTAAATTTGTAGTTAGAGAAACTGTTTTATTAGCTAAAGGTTGATTTTTTTCATTTCTAACAAAAACATTAATCATTACTTTCTCTTGATTATTTGCTTTTGCAGAAAGAGGCCAGGCAAAAATTAATGATTTTTCACTTGATGGTTCTAATTCTTCTGATGCCCTAGTAAGAATTTTTATTTGATTTCCAATTAGAACATAACTCATGAATAAAGAAAAAGTTAATACTAAAATGCTTAAAAGAATTCCTAATTTTTTATCCATAATAATAAAGATTATCAATAAAAGATTATTTTGTCAAATTTTCGCTTGTATTTTTTTATAAATATATTATATTTAATTTTATAAATTTTATGATTAAGGTATATTTTACTGCTTCAACTTTATTTAATAAAGAATATAAAGAAAATTATAAAAAAATTATTTTTTTTCTTAAAAAGCACCGTCTTATTTTAACATCAGGCGAACAAATAATTAATGAAAAATTATTAAAAGAAGATGAAAAATTAACTCCGGAAGAAATTTTTAAAAGACAGAAAAACCTTATTGATAAAAGCGATTTTATTGTTGCCGAAGTAACAAAATCTTCTCATGGAGTTGGAGGCGAGATTGTGTATGGCTTAGTAAAAGAAAAATCTGTTTTGGCTTTAGTTTATGAAAACAATCAAGATTTGATTTCTCCAATGATATTAGGTAATCCATCAGATAATTTTTATCTTGAAAGATATGATTTTGATAAGCTTCCTTTTATAATATCTGATTTTGTTAAATTTATTAAAACAAAAAAAACAAGAAAAGGAAAATTAATTGTTATTGATGGAGGTGATGGTTCAGGAAAAACAGTTCAAAGCAAAATGCTTCTTGAGTATCTTAAAAAAAATAAACATGATGTTAAATATTTTGATTTTCCTCAATACTATAAAACTTTTCATGGAAGAACTGTAGCTAAATTTTTACAAGGAGAGTTTGGAAAAATTGATGAGGTTTCGCCTTATTTAGCTTCTCTTGCTTATGCATTAGATAGAGTTTCAGTAAAAGATGAGATGGAATGTTTTTTAAAAAAAGGAGGAATAATTGTTTGTAATCGATATGCAACATCAAGCTTAGCTCATCAGGGAGCTAAATTTAATGATATTAAAAAAAGAGATGAATTTTTAAAATGGCTTTATGAATTAGAGTATAAAATTCATAAAATTCCTAAAGAAGATATTGTAATCTATCTTTATGTTCCTTGGAAAAAAGGATTAGAATTAACAGCTAAAAAAGGTATTCGAGAGTATCTTCAGGGAAAAAAAGATATTGCTGAGGAAGACATAAATCATCGAATAAAATCAGAAAATATGTATTTTGAACTTGCTTCTAAAAATAAAAACTGGATAAAAATAAATTGTCTTGATGAAAAAAATAATCTTCTTTTCCCTTTTGATATTCATAAAAAAATAATTGAGATTTTAAAACAAAGAAAAATTATTTAAAGAATAATAATATTTTTTGTTTTATCAGATAGAATAATTTTAGCAATTTTATCTTCAATTTCATCTCTTATTATTCTTTCCATATTTCTTGCTCCATATTCAGGATTATAGCCTATTTCAACAAGATGATTTAAGGTTTCATCTTTTATTTTTATTTTTACATTATAAAGAGCAAAAATTTCTTTTTTTAAATCATTTATTATTTTTTGAGCAATAAGCTTAATAGCCTTAAAAGATAGATGGTTAAAGGTTATTACGCCGTCGAATCGGTTAATAAATTCTGGCGGAAAAAAAGATTCATCTTTGGCATTTGAGGTTGCAATAATTACCAAATTTTTACAATCAACATGATGACCAAACCCATCAGTAAAATATCCCTCATCAATAACAGTTAAAAAAATATTTAAAAGATTAATATCTGCTTTTTCAAGTTCATCAAGAAGCAAAACTCCATAAGGCTGATTTCTAATAGCTGTTGTTAAAAGTCCTGGTTCATTAGTGTTAATATCTCCGATAAGTTTTGGAATATCATATTTTGATTGATAATTTGACATATCAAAGCGAATTAAATACTTTGATTTTAATGTTGATGATTGAGATTGATTTTGATTATTTGAAGAAAAAAATACTTTGGCGATAGCTTTGGCTGTTTGAGTTTTCCCAACTCCTGTTGGACCAAGAAATAAAAATGAAGCTAAAGGTTTTTTTCTTTTGCCAATTAATAAAAATGATCGGCGAAGAGCTGATGAAAGCTTATTTATTGCTTCATCTTGTTCGACCACTTCATTTTTAAGAAGCAGCTCAAGTGATAAAAGTTTTTCTTTTATCTGAGAAGTAAGAGTTACCGGCACATGAGTCTTTTCAGTTAGAATTTTATTAATATCATCGGGAGTGATAATAGGTTTTGTTTTTAAATCTTTATTTTTATTTTTAATATAGACACAAGCAGTATCTAAAAGATCGACTGCTTTTTCTGGAAAAGGAATGTATGTTAAATAAAATTCGCTTTTTTCAACTGCTTCTTTTATTGCTTCATAAGAAATAATTACTTGGTGATAATTTTCTAATTCATAAAATTTTTCCATAAGAATTTTTATTGCTTCTTCTTTTGATATTTCATATACATCAACTTTTGAAAAAAACTGATTTGTTTTTTCATTAGGATAAATAAATTTTTGATAAAAAAATGGAGTTGTAATAGCTAATATCTGAAGTTTGTCTGAAGAAGCATATTTTTCTAAAGATATTTCCCAATTAGTATATTTTTCAAAATTATCAATAAAAAGGATGATGTTGTCAGCTTGAACTGCTTCATCAAGAAGAGACTCAAAAAGACCTACCTGAGAACCTATTTTTTCCATATCAATTTTTAAGATTCTTTTATACATTAAATTGACATTAGTTTTTCCTACGTATATTTTTTTAGCTAAAGCATCAATAATAGTATGTTTTCCTACTCCTTCATCGCCAACAACAATGACATTGGCAGTTTTGTTTTTGGATAATATTAATTCTATTTGATTTATTTCTTTTTCCCGATCAACAATATTATTGATATGATTAAGATAAGATGGCGAGGCTAAATCAATAGCATATTGATCAAGATTCGGAGTATATCCATATGACCAGTCGCGGGCAAGAGGTGGAATTGACATAAGATTTTCTAGTTTCCACCATGATTTTTTAAAAAGATGATTTTTATAATATTGCTCAAACCAATCTTCAACTAAAGCTTTATTTTCTTCTTTTAAGCATCTTTTTTTGATAAATTCTTCTTTTAAAATTTGTTTTTCTTCCTCAGGAGTTTTTTTGAAAAGATAAATAACATAATCAATAGGAATATAAAAGACAAAAAATAAAAGAGCAATAAAAGGAAGAGTGATAATAAATGATATTTGTAAAAGAAAATAAAAAAATATAATTGAGAATCTCATAAAAAAACCAATAGAGCAAGATATAAGATTAAAAAATAAAATATCTAGCCATTCTGAAAAGGAAAAACCAGGAGTTTTCTTTTTTGTTTGAAGATTTTTCCAAGGATAAAAAAGAGTTTTAAAAAGAGTGGGAATAGAGAAAAAATAAGGAAGAAAAATAAAAATATCAACTACTGCTTCGCCAAAATTTTTTAGTGATTCAAGATAATACTTTATCCAACTTTTTCTCATATATAAATTGAGTATAATCAAAAAAATTCCTCTTGACAAATGAGTTTTAATTTTAATTTTTTGTGAATTTCTTTTTTTAGTATTTGGTTAATTGTATAGCTTATTTTTCAATTTTGACTTTTAATTCAACTGATTTTAAAGCATCATAAAAAGCTTTTTCAAGAATAATTTTTGATAATCAAGCTAACCCAAAAGTAAATATTATTGTTAAATAGTAAAAAAACTTTTTTAAATCAGACATTGTTTTTTTCACCTCCTTTTTAAAATTTAATATTTATAAATTAATTAAATTATTATTTTTTTTAAAAAGAATGTCAATAATTAGTCATAAAACTGTATTTTTTAATTTTATAAAATAAAAATTTGATTTTTAAAAATATTTTTCTACTTTTTTGTCCCTAACTTTCGGCGGCTCCTAAAACTGAGAAAGGCCTTTTTGTCCCTAACTTTCGGCGTTTTTTCTAATTTTGGTGCGCCTTTTTGTCCCTAACTTTCGGCGTTCAGACAATTCCTTTTCGCCTTTTTGTCCCTAACTTTCGGCGTCTCCTAAAACTGAGAAAGGCCTTTTTGTCCCTAACTT
>JAOAFI010000047.1 GCA_026416375.1 Patescibacteria group bacterium
ATGATGATGATGTGGTTAAAAAAGTTTTTAAGAATTTCAATTTTCCCAAAAAAGATTCTCATAAAGGAGAAAACGGAAGAATTTTGATTATTGGTGGTTCATCTTTATTTCATTCGGCAGTTCTTTGGTCAGCAGAAACAGCTTCTTATTTTGTTGATTTAGTTCATTTTTCCTCGACCAAAGAAAATGAAAAAATTTTTCTTAATTTAAAAACCAAGTTTAGAAACGGAATTGTTATAAAAAAGGAAAATTTGGACGATTATATAAAAGAAGATGATGTTGTTTTAGTTGGTACAGGAATGGTTAGAAAAACAATATCAAATATTAAATATCAAATATCAAATATTTTTAAAAATTATAATGATTTAATAACAAAAGTAAAAGATGAAGCAGAATATACTTATTTTTTGACAAAATATTTAATTGATAATTATCCTGAAAAAAAAATTGTTTTTGATGCTGGAAGTATTCAAATGATGAATAAAGATTGGCTTTTAAATTTAAAAACAACGCCAATAATTACTCCTCATCAAAAAGAATTTGAAAATTTATTTAAAATAAAAATTGCAAATTTATCTATTGAAAAGAAAGCAAAAATTGTTAAAGAAACAGCTAAAAAATATAAAATAACAATTCTTCTTAAAGCAATAAAAGATATTGTCTCTGATGGCGAAAGCATTTATATTATTGATGGAGGAAATCAAGGTTTAACAAAAGGGGGAACAGGAGATGTTTTGGCTTCACTTGCTTCTTGTTTTTACATAAAAAACAACTGTTTAGATTCAGCTGTTTTTGCTTCAGTTTTATTAAAAAAAACTGCTGATGAGCTTTTTAATAATTATGGATATTGGTATAATGTTAATATAATTATTAATCAATTGCCTAAAACATTAAAAAATATTTTAATATGAAAAAAGAGCCAATTATCGCTATTTTTTTTGGAATTTTTTTGGGCGGTTTTTTTGGGATTTTCTTAATAAATAAAAATAAAGAATTAAATCTTGATAAAAAAAATTTTTTAGCACCAACAGTCATTAACAATGAAAAAAAAACAACAAATTTAAAAAATATTAATTTTTTGCCTCTTGAGATAACAAAACCTGATGATTATTTTATAACCAATGAAAACAATATTGATATAATCGGTAAAGCAACAAAAGATTCATTGATTATTATTCAATCACCAATAAAAGATATTGTTTATCAAAATAAAAAAGAAGATTTTAAAATTAATATTCCTTTAGCATTAGGAGAAAATATAATCAAAATAGTTGATTATCCAAAAAATAAATTTTTAAATTCTCAAGAAAAAACTTTAAGAATTTATTATTTAAAAATAGAATTATGAAAAAAATATTGTTATTATTCTTTATTTTTTTATTATTAGGGGGAGGTTATATTTTTGCTCAAAATTCAACTCGTATTTCTTCGGCTAGTCCTGTTTTGACAATTACTTCAACAGATCAAAAAACAATTGATAATTTAAAAGAAAAGGTAGCTAACAAAGTTCAAGAATTAATGAAAAAAAATAATAAAGCGATTGCTGGCAGAGTTTTTGAAATATCTGATAAAAATATAAAAATAAAAGATAATTTTAATCAAAATTTTGAAATTAAGATTGATGATTCTTTAACTAAATTTTATAAAATTTTAGGATCTTCTCAAAAAGAAATAGAAAAAAATAATATTAAAAAAAATGATTATTTAATAGTATCAGGGGTTGTAAATGATAAAATAGTTGATGCTAATGCTATATTTTTAGATCAACCTTTTTTAGTTGATTCGGGAAAAGTAATTGAAATTGACAAACAAAATTATATTTTAAAAATAATGTCTTCTGATAAGACTATATATAATCTAAGTATAGAAACATCTACAAAACAGCAAATTTTAAATATTAAGAGTTTAGAAATTGAAAAAACAGGATTTTCAAAAATAATTATTGGCGATATAATTCATTTTGTCTGTGAAATTAAAGGAAATGAAAAAGAAAATACTTATGAAGCAAAAAAAATTTTAATTATTCCTCAAGAATATTTTAATTTATAAAAATATTTTTAAATTTATGTTTAATTTTTTTAAAAGATTTTTTGATTATAATCAAAAGCAGATTGAAAAATTTAAAAAAAAAGTTGAAGAAATAAATAAATTAGAAGATAAAGCAAGAATTTTAAAAGATGAAGATTTTAAAAAAGAAACACAAAAATTAAAAGATAAAATTGCTGGCGATGAAAAAAAACTTGATGAAAATTTATCTTGGGCATATGCATTAGCAAGAGAAGCTTCTAGAAGAACTTTAGGCCAAAGACATTTTGATGTTCAACTTATGGCTTCAATTGCTCTTCATGAAGGAAAAATAGCCGAACAAAAAACAGGTGAGGGAAAAACATTATCAGCAGTGCCTGCCTTATATTTAAATGCATTATTAGGAAGAGGTGTTCATCTTGTGACTGTTAATGATTATTTAGCTAGACGCGATGCCGGCTGGATGGGAAAAATATTTTATTTTTTAGGATTAACTACTTCTTCTATAATATCTGATAAATCTTTCATTTATGATCCAAATTATAAAAATAATGAAACTGATGATTGGCGTTTAGTTCATCTTCGGCCGATTGTCAGAAAAGAAGCTTATCAGACAGATATTACTTATGGAATAAATAGCGAATTTGGTTTTGATTATTTGCGTGACAATATGGCTCAAAACATAAATGATTTGGTTCAAAGAGATTTTTATTATGCGATAATTGATGAGGCTGATTCAGTATTAATTGATGAAGCTCGTACTCCTCATATTATTTCAGTTCCTTATGAAGAAGATATTTCAAAATATTATCAATATTCTAAAATAGTTGAGCTTTTGAATGAAAAGAATGATTATAAAATTGATGAAAAACTTAGAACTGCTAATTTTACTGAAAAAGGAATTGAAAAAATAGAAAAAATTTTGGGAGTAAAAAATCTTTATGAAAAAGACTATGATACTCTTTATCATCTTGAAGCAGCTTTAAAAGCAAAAACTCTTTTTAAAAAAGATAAGGATTATATTGTTAAAGATGATGAGGTAATTATTGTTGATGAATTTACTGGAAGACTTCTTTATGGAAGAAGATTTTCTGAAGGTTTGCATCAGGCCATTGAAGCAAAAGAAAAGGTATCGATAAAACAAGAATCTAAAACTTTAGCAACAGTATCTTTGCAGAATTATTTTAGGATGTATAAAAAATTAGCTGGTATGACAGGTACTGCAGCTACAGAAGCAGAAGAATTTAATAAAATTTATAAAACTGATGTTGTTGTTATTCCAACTCATAGACCAATGATAAGAAAAGACAGACCAGATATGATTTATAAAACAAAAAAAGGAAAATATGAAGCAGTAGTTGATGAAATTGTTAAAAATTATAAAATCGGCCGGCCAGTATTGGTTGGAACAACATCAATTGAAAATAATGAATATTTATCTTTTCTTCTTAAAAAAAGAGGCGTTCCTCATGAGGTTTTAAATGCTAAAAATCATGAAAAAGAAGCATTAATTATTGCTAAAGCAGGAGAAAAAGGATCAGTAACTGTTGCAACTAATATGGCAGGAAGAGGGGGAGATATTATTTTGGGAGGAGATATAAAAGATGAAAAAGAGATAAAAAAATGGCAAAAAAAACATGATGAAGTAGTGGCATTGGGAGGACTTTTGGTAATTGGCACTGAAAGACATGAATCAAGAAGAATTGATAATCAGCTTAGAGGCCGTTCAGGAAGACAAGGAGATCCTGGAGAGAGTGTTTTTTACGTTTCTTTAGAAGATGATTTGATGAGAATTTTTGGCGGAGAACAAATAACTAGATTAATGAATTTTTTAAACTTTCCAGAAGACCAGCCTCTTTCTCATCCAATGGTTTCAAAAGCAATAGAACAAGCTCAAATTAAAGTTGAAGGTTTTAATTTTGATATTAGAAAGCATTTAGTTGATTATGATGATGTTTTAAATAAACAAAGAGAAATTGTTTATAGTCTTCGTCGAAAAATTCTTTTTGGTTTTGAAAATAAAGATTTTTATGAAATTATTTTTAAAATGATTGATGAAGAAATAAAAAATATTTTTAATTTTTATTCTATAAATGATGAATTGCTTAAAAAAGAAAATTTAAAAAAACTTAAAGAAGAATTAAATATGATTGTTGATTTTTCTGAAAAAGAAATAATTTCTCCTAATTTTTTTGAAATTTCTAGAGAAAAAATTGAAAAAGAATTTAAAAAAAGAGAAAAAAAATTTGGAAAAGAAATTTGGCAAGAAATTATTAAAATAATTGTTTTATCAACAATCGATAAATATTGGATGGATCATTTAACAGCAATTGAAAATTTGCGCGAAGGAATTAATCTTCGAGGTTATGCTCAGCTTGATCCTTTAGTTGAATATAAAAATGAGGCATTTTCAATGTTTGAAAGATTGATTTATCAGATTAATTCAGATATTTCAAGAAGATTATTTAAAGTTGAAGTAAATATTAATACAGATAATTTTTCTGAAAAAAAAGATGAGCAAAAAATGATTTTTCAGTCTGCTTCATCAGTAAATCCTTTTCAAAAAAATCAATTAGATGAAACAGAAAAAAACAAAATCAAAACTCAAACAATTAAAAAACATAAATTAGGCAGAAATGATCTATGCTGGTGTGGAAGCGGAAAAAAATATAAAAAATGTCATTATCCAAATTAATTATTTATTTAAGTTTTGATTTTAAAATTTATTATATTTAATAAAAATAAAATAGATATTTTTTATTAATTAAATTTGAATTTTATATTTTTTTCTGTATAATAAAAAAATGGCAAATCAATTAATTTATAAAGATAAAAAATTTAATATTGGAGATACAATTTCTCTTCATTATAAGATTAAAGAAGGAGATAAAGAAAGAATTCAAATTTTTAAAGGAATTTTAATTAAAGTCAAAGGCGATTCTCCAGAAACAAAAACTTTTACTATAAGAAAAATCAGTAAATCTGGAATTGGCGTCGAGAGAATCATTCCTTTATTATCTCCAAATATTGCTGATATTGTTTTGATAAAAAAAACATCTTTTAATAAATCTAAAGCTTATTTTATTAGAAATCTTTCTGAAAAAGATTTAAGAAAAAAACTTTATCGGGAAAAAACTAAAAAATCAAAAAAATAAATGACTTTTTATAAAAAAAATTTTGGCAAAATAGGTGAAGAAAAAGCTTGTCAATATCTTCAAAATCATGATTTTAAAATTATCAAAAAAAATTTTCGAACAAAATGGGGAGAAATAGATATTATTGCTTTAAAAGATAAAATTTTATATTTTATTGAGGTAAAAACAAGATCAAATATTAATAAAGGATATCCATATGAAGCAGTAAAAAAATATAAAATAAATCACATAAAAAAAACCAGCTATTTTTTTATCTTGAATTCAAAATACAAAGACTATAAAATGAAAATAGGAGTAATATCAATTGTTTTAGAAAACAATAATGAAATTATAAATTTTTTTGATGATTTAGAGTAAGGAGGTGAAAAAATATGGTTGATTTAATAAATATTGTTTTAGTTAATTTTTTTAGATCTGTTGGAGTTTTTTTACCTAATTTTTTTGCTGGAATTTTAATTCTTTTAGTTGGTTTTTTAATAGGTTCTATTTTTAAGCATCTTTTAATGACTGTTTTTAATTTTTTGAGAATTGATGATTTATTTCATAAAACTAAAATTATTCAAAAAGGACAGCTTAAAATATGGATTGAGGTGACAACAGAAATTTTTAAATGGATGTTGATTATAGTTTTTCTTATACCAACTCTTGAGATTTGGGGACTTTCGAAAGCAACATCAGTATTAAATGATTTTCTGTATTATTTGCCAAATGTTCTTATAGCTGTAATTATTGCTTTTGTTGGTCTTTTAGCTGGAAATTTAGGAGCTGATTTAGTAAAACACAGCATTAAAACTATTGGTTCGAAATCAGCCAACAGTTTAGCTGTTTTTACAAAATGGACTATTAATTTTTTTACAATTTTAGTAGTTTTGAATCAATTGGGAGTAGCTCAGGATTTAATTAAAATTTTATTTACTGGAATTGTGGCAATGATTTCTTTAGCTGGCGGATTGGCTTTTGGACTTGGCGGAAAAGACGTTGCTAGAGAAATTTTGGAAAACTTAAAGAAAAAATTTGAAGGATAAGATTTTATTAAAAAGGAGCGTTTCTTTTAGATAAAAATAAAAGAAACGTTCCTTGTTTTTTTAATTTTATTTTTCATATTTTTGGTATAATTTATTTTATAATTTTTTAATTTTATTTTGGCCCCGTCGTCTAGCGGCCTAGGACATCTGGTTTTCAGCCAGAGAATCAGGGGTTCGAATCCCCTCGGGGTCACATAAATATATTAAATATTTTTCAATAATTAGCCGGGATGTTGGAATTGGCAGACAAGCAGGACTTAAAATCCTGTGGCCGAATAGGCCGTGAGGGTTCGAGTCCCTCTTCCGGCACTTCAATATTTTATTAATCTTAATTAATATTTGCCTGCTTAACTCAGCGGTAGAGTAGCTGTTTTGTAAACAGCAAGTCCGCGGTTCGAATCCGCGAGCAGGCTCAAAAAAAATAATTTAAAAAAGACTCATTTGAAGATGTTGAAGAGCTTTTTGAGTTAGTTGTCTGCCTCTTGAAGTTTTTTTGATAAATCCAATTTGAAAAAGATATGGTTCAATAAAATCTTCAACTGTTTTTACATCTTCAGATAAAGCTGAAGCAATTGTCTCAACACCAACAGGCTGATTATTAAATTTTTCTGACAAAATCTTTAAATATTTTTTATCAATATCAATCAATCCCATCTCATCAATTTCAAGAAGAGAAAAAAGTTTTTCAAGAAGTTTTTTATCAATTTGAACATGTTTTTTATCAACTTCCAAAATATCTCTGGCTCGTTTTAATATTCGATTGGCAAGCCTAGGAGTTTTCCTTGAACGAAGAGCAATCTCATAAGAGGCCTCATCGGTAATTGGAATTTTTAATAGCTTTGCTGATCTTTTGATAATTTCTTTTAATTCATCAATTTGATAATAATCAAGACGAAGTATCAGTCCAAATCTATCTCGAAGCGGAGCTGATAAAAGAGCTAATTTTGTGGTTGCACCGATTATTGTAATTTTTGGAATATTAAGTCTGACAGTACGGGCTGACGGGCCTTTGCCAATAATAATATCTAAAAAATACTCTTCCAATACTGGATAAAGCATTTCTTCAACCGGCTTTGGCAAACGATGAATTTCGTCAATAAACAAAACATCGTTGTTTTTTAAATTTGTCAATATTGCAGCTAAATCGCCGGTTTTAGTGATTGTTGCCCCTGAAGTGATTTTTATCTCTCCTTTTAGTTCATTGGCAACAATATGGGCCAATGTGGTTTTGCCGATTCCAGGCGGACCGTAAAATAAAATATGTTCTGAGGGACTGCCTCTTTTTTTGACTGCTTCAATAAAAAGACTCAATGTTTTAACAATGTTTTTTTGACCGATATATTCAGAAAGTTTTTTTGGTCTTAAATTTTCTTCGTTTTGAATTTGCATAAAATTATTTATTTTTAATTTTTAAACCTTCTTTTATTTTTTCTTCAATTGATAAATTTTTTGGCAGGCGAGAAAGAATTTTTTTAGCATCCTGCGATTTATAACCCAAAGAAATTAAAGCGTCAACCACTGTTTTATCTTCTTCAGATAAAACCATATTTTTCATCTCAAATTCGCTATCTAACTTAGAAGATAGCTCAAGAATAATCTTCATAGCTGTTTTTTTGCCAAGTCCTGGAACAGAGGTAAGACCATCAATATTATTTGATTTAATTATGTTAATCAACTCTTTAAAGTTAATATAAGAGATGATATTAAAGGCTGTTTTTGGACCAACTCCTGAAACTGTCAATAACATCTTAAATATTTCATATTCTTTTTTTTCTTTAAATCCAAAAAGAATCATTGCGTCTTCGCGAATATGAAGATAAGTATAAATATCAACTAAAGAAGATATTTTAAACTCAGAGATAAACTGCGAAGTAAGATATACCTCATAAGAAACTCCACTATTTGTCTCAATAAGACCAATATTGCCTGAAATTTCAATAAGTTTTCCTCTAATTTTTCCAATCATAAAAATATTATAACATCAACTATTAATTTCTAATTTTCAATTTCTATTAAATTATTAATAAATTATTAATTTATTAATTATTAAATATTAAATAAAAATTAAAAATTAATTTATTAAAAATTATTTTTTTCAAGTTTATTATAAGTCTATTATTTAGTTTATAAGTTTAGAA
>JAOAFI010000006.1 GCA_026416375.1 Patescibacteria group bacterium
TTCAAAAAATCAAATAATCTCTCTTTATCAATTTTTAAGAATAATAGAACTTTTTATTGTTTTTTTTATTGGAAACCAGATATTTAAAATAATTAAAGAAAAAACATTTTTAAAAATTTTATTAATTTCTAGTCTTTTTCAATTGTTACTATCAACTCTTCAAATAAAATTTCAACATTCTCTTCAAGGTATTTTTTATTTTTTTGGTGAAAGATTATTTAATTTATTAACTCCAGCAATTGCCAAAGCTAGCCTAAATGGAGTTGAATTTTTGCGGCCTTATGGAACTTTTTCTCATCCTAATTCATTAGCTGGTTTTTTTCTTTTGATTTATTTTTTTATTTTAACTGAAGAAAAATTTAATCAATATTTTTTGTTAAAAAATCTCATTTTATTAATTTCTTCAATCTTGATTTTTATTTCTTTTTCAAAAATTGCTATTTTAAGTTTTTTAATAATTAATATTTTATTTATATTTTTAAAAATTTTTGAGAATCAAAAACAAAAAAAAGAAAAAATAATTTGTTACCCTTGTTTTTTTTCAAAAATTTTTATTTATTTTTTTACTTCGTTAATTTTTTTTAAAGCAATAACCGATCCTTTAACATTAAAAAAAAGAGTTGAATTAATTAAAAACTCATTTGATATTATCTTAAATAATTTTATTTTTGGAGTTGGTATGGGCAATTATCTTTTAGCTCAATCGCAATATGCTTTAAAATATCCTTTATTTTTTAATCAACCTGTTCATAATTTATTTTTATTATTTTTTGCTGAATTTGGTTTGATTTTAGGAGGTTTAATAATTATTTTGTTTTTTAATAAAATAAAAAATTTAATTAAAAAAAATGTTTTTATTTTTTTGACAGTTTTTTTAACTGGATTATTTGATCACTATTGGTGGACTTTAATCCAAAATAAAATAATTTTATTCTTTATTTATGGAATTGTTTCTAGTTCTTTTTTTATTTTTAAATTTAAATCAAAAAGCTGATTGATATCTTCTTGAAGTCCTTGAGGTGAAGATTTCATAATTTCGTTAATAAGTTCATTATGTTTAGCATTTGAAAGCTTAACTAATTCTAAAAAACTTGAAGGCGCCTGATTGCCTTGTTTTTTTGCCTCTTTTAAAAGAAAGATAATTTTTTCAAAATATTTTTCAGCTTTAGAAAAAGTATTAATTGATGATTGATGTTTTCCTTTTTTAGCTAAAGCTAAAGCCATTGCCACTCTTTTATCAGAATAATTAAGATATAAATATGCTTTTTTTAAATTATCTCTTGTTAAAAACTCATTAATTCGATCTCGAGTAATTTTTAAAAAATAAAGAGGATGATCGGGTAAAATTCCAGGATATGGAAGATCATAAACAACTCTTTCTCTAGAAGTATTAATTGATACACTTGAAGATTCCATTACAAAATATGTCATTGCCGGAAAAACTATTATGGTAAAAAAAATAAGAAAAATCTTTCCAAATCTCTCTAAAAAAGAATTCATATATATAAATATTATTATACTAAAAAAGCCCTAAAAAAACAATCAGGCACTAATTAAGCGCCTGATTGTTATGAAAAAATATTTATTTTATTTAATCATTCTTTTTAATGATTTTCCAGCAGTAAATCCTGGAGTTTTTGTAGCTGGAATTTGAATTTCAGCACCAGTTTGAGGATTGCGTCCTTTTCTGGCTGCTCTTTTTCTTACCATAAATGTTCCAAATCCAGTAACAATTACTTTTTCTCCTCTTTTTAAAGCTTCAGTCATTGTTGAAAAAACTGTTGAAACAGCTTCTTTAGCTGCTTTAGCTGTAAGACCAGCTTTTTTAGCAACTTGAGCAATTAAATCAGCTTTTGTCATTTTTTTCACCTCCTTTTTTTTAAAACTTATAATAAATAAATAATCAATAACAGAATAGTAGTTTTTTGGCTTTGTGTCAAGCTATATTTAAAATATCTTATTATAACAATCTATATCAAATTAGGGCTTTGGAGCAATAAGAAATCTAAAAAAATAGTCATTATTTATTATTTTTATTTTCTTCAAAATAGATTTCCGCCTTCGCAGAAACGAATGACAAAATAAAACTAAATCCGCCAGCTGGCAGACAAAACTTAAAATTATAACTTTAAACTAAAATTTGTTAACTTTCAAAACTCGCCAACTTTCTAAACTCTCAAACTTAATAAAAAACTCACAAAACTTTCTTAACCTGCTAAATTAATTAATTTTTAATAAATTAATGATTTAAAAATTTAAAATTAGAAATTAAAAATTTAAACTATGTGTTTTATATTTTTGTGCTTGCTTCAGCTCGATATTCGCGGATAACTGTGATTTTTATCTGTCCTGGAAAAACTTCAAATTTTTTCTCAAGTTCTTCTTTTATCTTTTGAGCTAAAATTACAGTGTCATCATCTGTTATTTCTTCAGGAACAACAATTACTCTTAATTCTCTGCCAGCTTGAAGAGCATAAGCTTCTTTAACTCCTTTTTTAGTTTTAGCAGTTTCTTCAATTGTTTTAATTCTTTTTAAATACTCCTCAAAATCTTCATGTCTTGCTCCAGGTCTTCCGCCGGAAACAGCATCAGCAATATAAACAATTATTGCCTCAATTGAAGAAAAAGGAATATCTTCATGATGAGAAGCAACACAAGAAATAACACTTTCTGGAAAACGATATTTTTTCAAAATCTCAACCCCTAAATCAACATGAGATCCTTCTTTATCAGTAATTACTTTTCCAATATCATGAAGAAGGCAGCCAAGTTTAACAACATTAACATCTGCTTTAAGTTCATAAGCTAAAGCAACACCAATCTTTGTTTCTTCTAATGTGTGAGCAATCATATTTTGGCCATATGAATAGCGGTATTTAAATTTTCCTAAAAGCTGAGTAATTTCTTTAGGCAGATTAAAAACGCCTACTCGATGAGCCAAATCTTCACCAGCCTTATATATCTCTTTTTCAATATCTTCTTTTGTTTTTTTGACAATTTCTTCAATTCTCTGCGGTTGAATCCGTCCGTCTTTTATTAATCTTTCAAGAGAAACTCTAGCAATTTCTCTTCTTATAGCATCAAATGAAGAAAGTTTGATCACTTTTTCTTCCTCCAAATCAACATCAACTCCTGTTGCTAGTTCAAAAGTTCGAATATTTCTTCCATCTTTTCCAATAATTCTACCTTTATACTCATCATTTGGAAGATTAACAACAGATAAAGTATATTCAGCAACATAATCAATAGCTCCATATCTCATCGCATCAACTAAAATACTTTTTGCTTTTTCATCAGTTTTAGCTTTAATTTCTTCTTCGGCGTTTTTTATTTTTAAAGCAATTTCCTGTTTTAATTTTTCTTCCCAGCCACGAAGAAGAAGTTCTTTTGCTTCATCTTTAGTCATCTTAGAGATTTTTTCAAGTTTAGAAAGCATCTCATTTCTTTTTTCTTCAATTTCTTTTTTTAATTTTTCAACATAAGCTTTAATATCATCAACTGATTGTTTTTGTCTTTCAATTAATTTTTCTTTTTCTTCAAGCAAATCTTCTCTTTTACTAAGTCTTTTCTCCATTTCAATTGCAGTTGAAGCAATTTCTGTGGCTTTTTTTTCTGCTTCATTTTTTATCTTTTCAGCCTCAATTTTTGCTTGAGCTAAAATTTCTTCAGCTTGCTGACGAGCTTTATTTATAAGTTCTTCTTGAGTTTTTTTTATTGAGATAAATTTACGAAAAAATTTTTGTAGCATATTATTTTAAATTAAAGAAGCTTAAGGCAGATTTTTATTATTTAAATGACAGCGTTCGCGTCTGATCTAATTTTGTTTTAAAACTTAATTTTTTATCTGTCATTTTTTAATTTAAAAATTTTAAAATCAATTAAAATCGCCTTAAGCAATTTTTAATAAATATATTTTACTCTTTTTTTGACAATAGTTCAAATGTTTTTTTTGCTGTTTCATAAGAAAAACCCTTTGAAACAAGAAATCTTAAAGATTTTTCTAATTTTCGTTTAAAATCCAAATTTTTAAATCGAGACCATCTTTTTTTTAAAATCGCAAAAGCAACATTTTCTTCATCTATTTGATTTAAAGAAAAATATTTTTCAATTAAATCATTATTTATTCCTTTTAAGATCAGTTCTTTTTTTAAAAGATTTTTACCTTTTGGCTTTAATAAAAGCCTATTTTTTATATACATTTCAACAAATTTTTCATCATCAATAAGACCTTGTTCTTTTAATTTTTCAATTACTTTTTCAACATCATCTCTTGACCAATGAGTTTTAATAATTTTTTTACAAAGATAGTCTCTTATTTCTTTTTCAGTGCGGGGGCGAAATTTTAGAAAAAAATAAGCTTTGTTAAGCAAAGGAAGCAAATACTCATTCATAATACAATAATAAAATTTCAATAACTAAATAGTTTTTATTATTCAATATCAGCTATGGTAATTGTGAATATTTAAAACACTTGATTATTGTTTTTTTGTTATTTGTTTTATCAGCTGTTCTTTTAGTTTTTCATCTTTTGCTAAAACTGATTTTACTTCTTCTTTTCCTTGACCAAGCATTTTTTCGCCAAGTTTAAAAAATGAACCTGACCGGGTAATAATTCCCAAAGAAATTGCTGTATCAATTAATGCTTCTTCTTTATCAACGCCCAAAGCAGTGATTACTAATTCTGCTTCTCTAAATGGCGGAGCCACTTTATTTTTAACTACTTTAACTCTAACTCTAGCACCATATACTTGATTGTTCTTTTTTAAAGTTTCAATCTTTCTAACATCCATTCTCACTGATGCATAAAATTTTAAAGCTAGTCCGCCTGGTGTTGTTTCTGGATTGCCAAACATTATGCCAACCTTAAGCCTTATTTGATTGGTAAAAATTACTGTTGTTTTTGATTTTGAGACAATACCAGTAAGCTTTCTAAGCGCTTGAGACATAAGTCTAGCTTGAAGGCCAATCTGAGATTCACCCATTTCACCCTCAATTTCGCTTCGAGGAACAAGAGCAGCTACAGAATCAATTACAATCAAATCCACTCCTCCTGATCGAATCAAAGTCTCAGCAATTTCTAAAGCCTGCTCACCCGTGTCAGGCTGAGAAACCAAAAGATCATCAAGCTTGACTCCAAGAGTTTTTGCCCATTCTGGATCAAGAGCGTGTTCAGCATCAATAAAAGCTGCCACCCCTCCTTGTTTTTGAGCCTGGGCAATAATTGAAAGGCAGATTGTTGTTTTTCCTGATGATTCAGGCCCAAAAATCTCAATAATTCTTCCCTTTGGAATTCCATAAACTCCCAAAGCTAAATCAAGAGAGGCAATTCCAGTTGGAATAATATCAACCGGCACTGCTGGTCCTTGGCCAAAACGCATAATCGAGCCTTTACCAAACTGTTTTTGAATCTGCTCAATGGCTAAATTGATTGCTTGTTTTTTTTGAGAATCTTGATTTTTCATAAAAAAATTTAAAAATTTATAAAAATTTTAATTGTTATAATTCTTATTTATTTTTTTAATTTTGTCAATGGACTATAACCTACAAAAGATAAATTAAGCTGATGATAATCGCTCCCCAAACAAAAATAGTAATAATTAAAGGAATATCTGAAGTAATGAGTTTTTCCGGCCTTTCTCCTTCGTACTTTTCATATAAAAGTTGAGCATAACGAGTAATGCCGTAAACCACAAAAGGAATAGTAATCATCATTAATTTTCTAGTTTCAAGATAAGGAAAATACTGATGAAAAAAAGAAGAAAAAAGAGTTTTTATTTCCGGCGGTTTTTCAAAATAAGTATAAAATGAATAGCTAATAATAGCGCTTGTAGCTGAAGTGTAAGTTAAAAAATCTAAAAAATGTTCATTATAGCGATAAAGGGAAATTCTCGCCTCTTTTCCTTGGGCAACAAGCTCAGCGTGGCGTTTAACCGAAGCCATAAAAAGCGAAATAAAAAATATTGTCAACATCATCCAAATTGGTATGTAATAACCGGAAACAATCACTCCGGCATAAGCCCTAATAACAAAAGAAGATGAAATAATAAAAATATCAATTACTGGATATCTTTTCAAAAAAAGAGAGTAAAAAAAATGAAGAATAATAAAAACAAAACTAATAAAGAAAAAGTTTAAAGAAAAAAACAAACTTAAAATTAAAGAAACAATTGTCAAAATAAAAAAAATAAATGTTGCTTGAGGTAAAGATATTTTGCCTGAAGCAATCGGCCGATTTTTTTTCAGACGATGTTTGATGTCATAAGGATAATCAATAATATCGTTTAAAATATAAGATGCTGATGACAAAAGACAAAAAACCAAAAAAGCATAAAAAGTTTTAAAAAAAATCTCTCCTTCAAAAAGCTTGCCAGAAAAAATAATTGAAGTAAAAATAATAAAATTTTTTATCCATTGACTAACACGAAATGCTTTAAGTAAAATTAAAAAACGTTTCATTTATTAATTTAATTATAACAAATATGATTAGTCTTGATGATATTAAAAAAATTTTAAGACTTCAAGGAGGAGATAAAGTAATTATTTCAGTTAATTCTTTAGCGCTTCAGCTTGAACAATCTTTTAATGAATCTTTAGCTGTTGATTTTGAAAACAAATATTTAAAAAAGATTGAAAATATTGTTGTCTGCGGTATGGGCGGATCAAGATTTCCAGCTTTTATAATTAAAGAACTTTTTAAAGAAAGTTTAAAAAAACCAGTTATTATCAATGATAATTATAATCTTCCATATTTTGTTAATGAAAAAACTTTGGTGATTTTATCTTCTTATTCAGGAACAACTGAGGAAGTATTGGCAATGGCAAACCAGGCAAAAGAGAAAAAAGCAAAAATAACAGGATTAACCGTTGGCGGAGAGTTAAAAGATTTTTTTGAGAAAAATAATTATCCTTTTTATTTAATTAGGCCTTTTTATAACCCTTCAAATCAGCCAAGAATCGGCTTTGGATATTTTGTTGGAGGAATTTTAGGATTGCTTTTTAAACTAAATTTAATTGATGAGAAAAAAGAAAATATTTATCAGGCAATTGGGTTTTTAAAAAATAAAATTAATGATTATAAAATTGAGGTTGAGACTAAAAAAAATAAAATAAAACAATTAGCTCAAGAAATTTATCAAAAATATCCCTTTTATATTGTTTCAGAACATTTAGCTGGCGTTGGCAATGCTGTGGCTAATCAGACTAATGAAACTGCCAAATCAATCTCTGATTTTCGAATTATTCCTGAACTCAATCATCATTTAATGGAAGGATTAAAATTTCCAGAAGCAATAAAAAATCTTTTAGTTTTTGTTTTTTTCTACTCTTCTTCTTATTCATTATCTATTCAAAAAAGATATTTAATCACTAAAGAAGTGGTTGAGAAAAATCAGATAAAAACTATTTGGTTTGAGCTTGAAGGAAAAACAAAAATCGAACAAGCTTTTGAACTGATGGCTGTTGGAAGTTTTTTGTCATTGTATTTATCAGTTTTATATGAACAAGATCCGAAAATTATTCCTTATGTTGATTATTTTAAGAAAAAACTAAAAGAGATGAAATAATTACCGCATAATTAACTCAAATTAACCGCAATTTCTTTTCCAAGCTTGACAGCATAGTTTGTTCCCCTATCATATGGATAAGTCATTTCAAGATTAGCAATAAAAAAGTTTTTGACTGGAGTTAAAAATTTAGGTTTGTATTTTAAAAATTGCTTGTCAAAAATTGGCTGGGCATAGAGATTTTTAAAAATATAAGAGTTAACAATTGACTGATAATATTCTGGATTTATTTTTTCTAAATAAGGCTTAACATATTTTAATAATTCTTCTTTTGTCATTTTTAATTTTTTATCATTCTTCTTAAGATACCAAGCTAAATAAACTAAATGATTTCCTTGATAATATTTTTTGTCAATAAAGTTTGTATGATTGATTATACCCATAATTGGTATTTTTGAGGTTGAGATATTAAGCCAATAATTTTTTTTAAGAAGAGGCATTTTTGATTCTAAAATTAAAGTTATTGCTCCTAAATAATTAATCTTGCGGAGATTTTGCGTAAAATCTGCGGGAAATATTTTTTTTCCAATTTGAGCGGTTAAAGGAGAAGAAAGAGTAGAGATAACTACATCAAAAATCTGGTTATCTATTAAAAACTTTTCTTTTTCTTTTTTAATTTCTTTTATTTCATAATTTGTCAAAATCTTAACTCCTTTTTCTTTTAGTTTACAAGCTAAAAAATCAATAAATGCCTGAAAACCTCCTTGAAAATAACCTAAATTTTTAGTTCTTTTTTTAATTCGCGCCCAAATAAAAGAGGCTAAAATATTTTCCGCATATTTACCGAATTTTTTCCGAAAAAGTTCTTGAAACAATATCTGATAAGCTTTTTTGCCCATAAATTTAATCAAAAAATCAGAGGAAGTTTGTTTTTCGTAAAAAGAAAAAAAGGGAGAAAACTTTAAAAAAGCAAGTGTCAAGCCTGATCTGATTTTTTCAAAAAAAGAAAGATAAGGAAAAGATAAAAGATTTAATGGGGTGTCTAACCTATGAATTTGAAATTTAGAATTTGAAATATTAAATAAAGAAGCAGTCTCAGGAGAAGAAAAAAAAATATTATTAAAACCTATTTCTTTACTAAAATTAATAATCTCGTAGTCGTTAGCAAAAAGATGATGATAAGCATATTCCAAGCTCCAATCCCAATTTTTAGCTTTAAATCCTGAGGCTAATCCTCCAAGAAAAGATGATTTTTCAAAAATTATCACTTGATGTTTTTCTGAAAGATAATATGAAGCAGTCAATCCTGTTAATCCTGCGCCAATTAATGCAATTTTCATTCTCTAATGATAATTTATTCTTTTATTTTTTGCCATTCAATAAGAAATGTTTTTAAAAAAACAACTGTTGGCACAGCAATAATAGCTCCTAAAACTCCAGCTAATTTTGCACCAATCATTAAACTTATTAAAACAACAATTGGATGAAGACCGGTAATTTTTTTCATTATTAAAGGAACAATCAAATTATTTTCCAATTGTTGAATAACAATATAAAGACCAATCATTATCAAGGCAAAATTTAAAGAATAAGACAATCCAATAATCACTGCCGGCACAGCCGAAACAATCGGACCGATTGTCGGCACAACTTCAAGAAGTCCGGCAATTACTGCCAAAGGCAAAGCATACTTAATATTAAAAACTATTAATCCTATATAAGTTAAAACTCCAATAACTGTCATCAAAAAAATTTCTGCCCAAAACCAAGAAGAAGTTTTTTTTTGAGCAATATAAATAATGTGGTTAATTTTTTTTGCTTTTTCCTCAGAGTAAAAAATTTTTAAAGCTTCTTCAATAAAATTTTTATCAGATAATAAATAATAACCAAAAAATAAAGTAGTAATAATAAAAAAAACATTGGAAAAAACACTTTTGACAAAATCAAAAAAACCAAGAGTAATATTGGGAATATTATTAGTTAAAGAGTTAATTTCAAAGTAAGGAAAAAATTGTTTTACTTGTTCGTCATTAATTAATACCGGAAGAGTTTTAACAAGATGAACAACTTCTCCAATAAGAGGCGGAATCACCAAATAAAAAAGATTAAAAAAAACAAAAATAAAAACAAAATAAACAAAAAGCGAAGCTAAAGAACGAGGAATTTTTTTCTTTTCCAAAAAATCGACAAAAGGAGATAAAGCGCCAGCTATAATAAAAGCAATTAAAAGAGAAATCAATAATTCTCTTATCTGCCAAAAAAACCACAACATTAAAACAAAAAAAACAGAAAAAACAATCGTTTTTGATGAAATTTCAATTTTTTGAGGCTTCATAATAATAATTATACAAAATTTTTATTATTATTGAGCCAAAGTAAAACAATAAACCTTTAAAACTCCTGATTTTTTTAATACTTTAGCTGCTTCATTTACAGTATATCCAGTTGTTATTACATCATCAACCAAAATAATTCTTTTATTTTTTAATAAATTATTATCTATTTGTTTTTTTAATCTAAAAGCTCCTTTAGTATTTAAATATCTTTCTTGTCTTTTTTCTATCTGAGCTTGATTTTTTGTTTCTTTAACTCTTTCTAAAAAATCAATAATTGGAAAATTTAATAATCTATTTAAATACAAAGATATAGAACAAGCCTGATTAAAACCACGTTCTTTAAGTTTATTTTTATGAAGAGGAATAGGTTGAATAAAAATATCACTAGAAATCTTTTTATAAAATTCTAAAAAACTAATATTTAAAGGGTTAATTAATTTTAATAATTCATCAAGGGCTTCTTTAACAAACCGATATTTTATATTTTTAATAATTTTTTTTAAAAAATCATTATAATAGAAAACTGAACCAACTTGATCAATATAAAAATTTTTTAAACAATTGTAATGAGTTAGATTATAAAGACTTATTTTTTGACAATAAAAACATTTTTGGAAGTTAATATATAAAAGTTTTTTTTGACATTTTAAACAAATATACCCCCCTGGCTTTTTACAATTTAAGCAAAACTTTGGAAAAAAAATATCTTTTATAAACATAAAATTGTTTAATTATTATTTATTTAGTTTAATGCTTTTTTATTTAAAAAACATTGTTAAACAAAGAGTTTTTTAATTTTTTGTTCTATTTTTTTTGAGAATCTTAATCTTTTCTTTTTCTTTGAGGCTAAAAAAATATCTTGATATAGTTTTTATATATTTTGACCTCTTGAAATTCAACCAATAGTGTTTTAAATTTTTATCTGACACTATTTGTAGTAAATTTTTATGATATGCCATTTTTGTCAAAATAAAGAAACCGAAGTAATTGAAACAAGAGTCTCAGATGATGGATTGGTTGTCAGACGAAGAAGACAATGTTTAAAATGCGAAAAAAGATTTACTACATACGAAAGAGTTGAAGAACTGCCGATTTTGGTCATAAAAAGAGACGGCCGAAGAGAACATTTTGATAGAGAAAAATTAAGAAAAAGTGTAATTTTGCCTTGCGACAAAACAACAGTTTCCAGCAATCAAATAGAAAAACTAATAAATGATGTTGAAAAAGAATTAAAACAAAAAGATAAAACAGAAATTGAAAGCAAGGAAATAGGCAATTTGGTTGCCAAAAAACTAAAAAAAATAGATAAAATTGCCTATATTAGATTTGCTGCTGTTTTTAAAAGATTTGTTGATTTAGAAGAATTTGAAGCAGAATTAAAAAAATTATTATAAATTTATTTAATAACAAATTATGAAACTATCAGGTGTTTCAGAAAAAGTATTTTTAGATCGTTATTCATTAAAAGACAAAAAAGGAGTTCCTTTAGAAAAAACACCTGAGGAAATGTGGAAAAGAATCGCTAAAGCAGTTTCTTTAGTTGAAAAAAAAGAAAATCAAAAACAATGGGAAAAAGAGTTTTTTTATGCCATGAAAGATTTTAAATACGTACCAGGAGGAAGAATATTATCTGGGGCTGGTACTGGCTTTGCTGTTTCTTTTTATAACTGTTATGTTATTCCTTCACCAAAAGATTCCCGCGACGGCATTCTTGAAACATTAAAACAAATGGTTGAAATAATGGCAAGAGGCGGAGGAGTGGGAATTAATTTGTCAACATTGCGACCTAGAGGATCAAGAGTTGAAAAAGTAAATGGTTTTTCCTCTGGTCCAGTTAACTGGGCTGAACTTTTTTCAGTTGCCACTAAAGACATAATTCAGCAAGGAGGAACACGAAGAGGCGCTTTAATGCTTATGCTTTGGGACTGGCATCCTGATATTGAAGAATTTATTACTGTTAAAGAAGATTTAAGAAAAATAAACGGTGCTAATTTGTCTTTATGTATTTCAGATAAATTTATGGAGGCAGTAAAAAAAGATGAAGAATGGGAATTGATTTTTCCTGATACCAAAGATAAAGATTACGATAATCTTTGGGATGGCGATATTGAATCTTGGAAAAAATTAGGAAAAAAAATAATTGTTTATAAAAAAGTTAAGGCAAGAGAAATTTGGGATTTGATTGCTAAAGCTGCCTGGAGAAGCGCTGAACCTGGAGTTGTTTTTATGGAAAGATATAACAAACTTTATAACAATTATTATTGGAACAAAATTATTTGTGTAAATCCATGCGGTGAAGAGGGGCTTCCAGGCTGGGGGGTCTGCAATCTTGGTTCAATTAATTTATCAGCTCTTGTTAAAAGCAAGGATATTGATGAAAAAGGAGAGTTTGATTTTGAAGAATTAAAAAAAATTGTTAAAATCGCAGTTCGTTTTCAAGACAATGTTGTTGACATGGATCCTTATATTTTTGAAGGTATTAAAAAAACTCAACTTGAAGGAGAAAGACGAATTGGGCTTGGAACGATGGGTTTAGCTGATGCTTTAATAAAACTTCATATTAGATATGGTTCAAAAGAATCCTTAAAATTTATTGATAAAGTTTATAAAATAATCCGCGATGAAGCCTATAAAGCCTCAAGTGAAATTGCCAAAGAAAAAGGTAGTTTTTTAAAATTTAATCAAAAATCATTTTTAAAAGGAAAATTTATTTCTCAACTTCCAGAAGATGTAAAAAAATCAATCAAAAAAAATGGTATTAGAAATTCTCTTCTTTTAATGCAAGCTCCAACTGGATCAACTTCTCTTATGGCTAACACATCCTCTGGAATTGAACCTGTTTTTGAATTTGAATTTATTAGAAAAGATAGGCTTGGAGTTCATATTATTCGTCATCATCTATATGAAAAATGGTATAAAAAACACGAAAAAGAAAAAAAAGAAGGAAAAATAAAAAAACCAGAATGGTTTGTTTCTGCTAATGAATTAACACCAGAAGATCATGTTTATGTTCAAGCAGCAATTCAAAAATATGTTGATGCTTCAATCTCAAAGACAGTTAATGCGCCAAAAACTCATACGGTTGACGATGTAAAAAAACTTTATACTTTGGCTTATGAGCTTGGATGCAAAGGGATTACTTATTTTAGAGAAGGATCAAGAGAGGGAGTATTAGAAAGAAAAGATGAAAAAAAACAAGAACAAAAACCGCCCTCATATACTATAAAACCAAGGCCAATGGTAGTTCATGGTTCAACTTATAAAATCAACACCCCTGTTGGAATAGCTTTTATTACTCTAAATACTAATGGAGGAAATCCACCTGAACCTTTAGAAATGTTTATAACTATTGGCAAAGCAGGAAGCGATATTTACGCTATGGCTGAAGGATTAGGAAGAATGATATCAACTGCTTTAAGATTTTCTTCACATTTACCGGTTGAGGTAAGAGTAAAAGAAATTATTAATCAACTTAAAGATATTGGAGGCGCTCGAACTTATGGCTTTGGAAAAGATAAAATAAGAAGCTTGCCTGATGCTATCGCCAAAGTATTAATAATGCATTATGGGTTAAATGAAGAAAAAAATAATTTTCAAAAGTCAGAAGAAAAACCAAAATTAATAGAAAAAACAACCCAACCAACAATAACAGATTCTATTAATTTAAATGAAGAAAAAATGCTTGATATCTGTCCATCATGCGGAGAAGCTTCGTTTGTTCATGAGGAAGGTTGTAAAAAATGTTATGGCTGCGGATATAGTGAATGCGGATAATTTTAATAAATTAATCAAAATTTATGCCTGTTTATACAAAAAAAGGAGATAGAGGAAAAACCTCTCTTTTTGGAGAGGAAAAAGTTTTAAAATCAGATATTATTATTGAGGCACTTGGAAATATAGATGAACTTAATTCTTTTATTGGGATAGTTGTTTTTAAAATAAAAGAAAAAAGTGACAAAGATTTTTTAATCAAAATTCAAAAAGATCTTTATCAAATAATGTCAATTTTATCCAAAGCAAATAAAAAAACTGATTTTTTGGAAAAAAGAGTTTTTGATTTTGAAAAAAAAATTGATGAAATTGAAAAAAAATTATTGCCATTAAATAAATTTATTGTTCCTGGAGGGACAGAGCTTTCCTGTTGGTTTCATATTTTGCGAACCATTTGCCGGCGGGCTGAAAGACAAGTAGTTAAAAGAAAAAAATATTTTGAAGTTGTCAAATATTTAAACAGACTTTCTGACTTATTTTTTATGCTGGCAAGATTTTATAATAAAAACGAAGATGTTTTTTTAGAATAATTTAAATTTATTTAAATCCTCTTTTATTTGATTTATAATTTTTTTATGAGCACTAATTTTACTGATATTACTGATTTAGTTAGAAAATATCAGGTAAAAACTGATAAAAAACAAGATATTGAGGGTGTTAGCCTGCCAAAAGAAGCAGAACCTTTAGGACAAGAAAATATTGAAATAAAAGAAGTTGTTGAAAATAAAGTTGATGAAGAAGTCAGACCTTATGTTCAACCAACAAGCGAAACAATCAATCTTCCTCCAGATTTAAAAAAACTTGGTATTCAGCATGTTTCTTCAACAAAATTTCCTTCATATAAAAACATAAAACTGCCAATATCAGACGAAAAAGTAGTTGTTGGTCTTCGTGCACCTATTACCTCATCAATTCGCTGGCTGGCAACTTTAGCAGTTTATCTTTTAGCAAAAGCCCATTTAGGTTTAAAAGTTGTCGGCGGGAAAGTAATAAGAGTATTTAAAAATTAGGAGTTATTTAAATTTTTTATCTCTTTTAAGAAATCCTCTTTGCTTTTGGCGCCAACAAACTGATGAATAACTTGACCGTTTTTAAAAACAACAAATGTAGGTATTGAAAAAACTTGATATTGAGAAGCTAGTTCTGGATTTTCATCAACGTTGATTTTAACAAATTTTACTTCTTTTTTTTCTTTTGAAAGCTCATCAATAATTGGTGCCATCATCCGACAAGGTCCGCACCAATCAGCATAAAAATCAACAACAACTACTTCTTTTGCCTCAATTACTTCTTTTTGAAAATTATTCTTTCCAATATGAATCACCATAGAAGCTAATAATAAAATAAAAAAAACAAAAATTCAACTGATTTAATATTTGAAAAAAAAGATTGTTTTAACAATCCAAAAATAATATTTTGTTGGTTATAGTCAATTGAATTTTTTTATTTGTTTTTTTATTTTTTATTTAAAAAGTTTTTTAAAATTAAAACACCTTCATAATGTCCGTTAAAATATGTTGTCAAAAGTATTTTCAGGAGCAACAATTGGATTAGATGGGGTTTTGATAGAGGTAGAAACAGATGTGGCAGAAAGAGGTTTTCCCGGCTTTACTATTGTTGGCCTACCTGATAAATCTGTTGATGAGGCCAAAGAAAGAGTTAGATCAGCGATTACAAACAGCGGTTTTAAAATGCCAGATACAAGGTTGACAATTAATTTAGCACCGGCTGATATTCCAAAAACAGGCTCATCTTTTGATTTGCCAATTGCAATTGGTGTTTTAACTGCATCAGGAGTAATAAAAAAAGAAAGCTTAAAAAATTCTTTATTTTTAGGCGAACTATCTCTTGAAGGAAAAATTAGACAAATTCCAGGGGTATTGCCAATTGTTTTGATGGCAAAAAAGAAAAAAATAACCAAAGTTTTTATTCCTCAGGAAAACATTAACGAAGCCTCTTTAATCGATGAAATTGAGATTTTTCCAATTAAAAATCTAGCAGAGTTAATTTTACATCTTAATGAAGAAATAAAAATTTTTCCTTTTATTAAAGAAAATTTAATAATTGAGCCAGATTTTGATTATGAGTTTTTATTTGAAAACATAAAAGGACAAGTAATGGCAAAAAGAGCTTGTGAGATAGCTGCTGCTGGTTTTCATAATATTTTATTTAAAGGTCCGCCTGGTGCTGGTAAAACTCTTCTTTCCAAAGCTTTTGCCTCAATTTTGCCTCCAATGGAAAAAGAAGAAATAATTGAAGTAACAAAAATTTATTCAGTTGCCGGACTTTTAAAAAATTTTTTTTATATTAATAAAAGACCGTTTCGTTCTCCTCATCATACAGTTTCAAGGATTGGTTTGGTTGGCGGAGGAACAAATCCAACCCCAGGAGAAATTTCCTTAGCTCACAGAGGCGTTCTTTTTTTAGATGAAATCTCAGAGTTTCCTCGTTCAGTTCTTGAAGCTTTGCGACAGCCTTTAGAAGACGGAAAAATCACTATTTCTCGAGTTCAAGGAAGCTTAACTTTTCCTTCAAAGTTTATTTTAATTGCTGCTTCTAATCCTTGTCCTTGCGGGTTTTTGGGTCATCCAAAAAAACCATGCCAATGCAGTCCGGGAGCAGTTTTAAAATACAAAAAAAGGCTTTCTGGCCCTTTTCTTGATAGAATTGATCTTCATGTTGATGTTTTACCGGTTGAAGAAAATGAATTAACAAAAAATATTGCCTGCGAAACAAGCGAACAAATAAGAAAAAAAATTATTAAAGCAAAAGAAAAACAAAAACAAAGATTTAAAGATTTAAAAATTTTAAATAACAGCGAAATGGGACCTTCAGAAATAAAAAAATTTTGTCAATTAACAAAAGAGGCAGAAAATCTTTTAAAACAAGCAATCTCAAAACTTTCTTTATCAGCCAGAAGTTATTTTAAAACAATTAAAATTAGCCAGACAATTGCTGATTTAGAAGAAAAGGAAATTATTGATGAACAATCAATTGCTGAGGCGCTTCAATATCGGTTTAGTGACGAATAGATCTTGACAGAAAAAATAGAATTGATTATTATTTAATTAAATTAATAATTAAATATTGTATATGTTTATAGCGCAAGATAATAAATCAGCAGTTTCCAGCGTTCCTATTCCTAAAGTTGATTTAGGTTTTAGTATTCCAACTTTTGCTCAAGTTTTAACTTTTTTAATTAGATTATTCTTTGTTGTTGCTGGTCTTGTGGCTTTGCTGTATCTTCTTCTTGGTGCTTTTGCCTGGATTACATCAGGCGGAAGCAAAGAAGCAATAGATAAAGCTCGAGAAAAAATTCAAGCAGCTTTGGTTGGTTTGATTTTGATTTTTGCAGTACTGGCAATCGTAACAGTAATGGAAAATATTTTAAGTATTGGTCTTGGAATATCTAGACAAATTGAGTTCCCCCAACTTATTCAGAAAAATTAATTTAAAAATAAAATATTAAAATGGTTGTTTTTGCTCAATCTCAAAATATTTCTTCATGGGATAGTTGTATGGTTGACGGCGTACCAACTCTTTCTTGTCTTGAAATTGTTTTCAGCAATATTTTAACTATGTCAGTTGCTTTTATTGTTTTAATTCTTTTTATTATGTTTGTTTTTGGCGGATTTCAATATTTAACTTCTTTTGGCAATGCTGACAAAATCAAAAAAGCCCAAGCAACATTAAAATACGCTTTAATTGGATTTATTCTTTTTGTTTCTTCTTATTTAATTCTAAAAATTATTGATATTTTATTTTTAGGAGGAGATAATAAAATTTTTGAATTTAATCTTCAGTCTCCAGAATAATTATTTTGATGGAGTTACAAATATTACCTTTACACCTTGATCCTCTGGAACAGGCGAGATAATTTTATTTTTTTCTTTAAAAAAATTAATTAAAGCAAATATTAAAAAAGCTAAACCAAAAGCAATCATAATAATTCCAATTTTTCTCATAAATTAATTTTTTCTTTAATTAAATAATTTGGTCTTTTTTGAATTTCTCTATATATTTTAGCAATATATTCTCCCAAAACTCCAATCATAATTAGTTGCACACCTCCTAAAAAAACGGTTGAGAAAAAAAGAGATGCCCAACCAGGAAGCCAATCACCTTGATTAAAAATAAAATGCTGAACAGACTTAAAAAAAACAATTAAAACCGCTGTTGTTGAAACCATAAAACCAAAATAAGTTGAAAGTCTTAAGGGTTTAGTTGAGAAAGAAGTAATACCATTAAAAGCAAGATTAATCATTTTTTCTAAAGTATAATGAGTTTTTCCTGAGTATCTTTTATCTCTTTTAAAATAAACAAACTCAGTTTTGAATCCAGGCCAAGAAACTAAACCTCGCAAAAATTCTGGTTTTTCTTTTAAATTTTTTAAATAAAAAACAACACTTTTATCAAGAAGTCGAAAATCGCCGACTTCACTGGGAATTGATGTGTCTGATAAAAAATTAATTAATTTATAAAAAAGTTTGGCAGTTATTATTTTAAAAAAACTTTCTCCTTTTCGTTTTTCTCTTTTAGCATAAACAATTTTTGCTCCTTTTTGCCATAAACCAATCATTTTATCAATTAATTCAGGCGGGTCTTGAAGATCAGCATCAATTGAAATAATTCCATCGCCCTTGCTAAATTCATATCCGGCAAATAAAGCCATTTGATGGCCAAAATTTCTTGTAAAAGAAATTAGTTTAACATTTTTATTTTTTAAACAGATTTTTTTGATTATTTCTTCTGATTTATCTGTTGAACCGTCACTAACAAAAATTAACTCATATTGATATTTTTTAATAACCTTAATTATTTTTTCAAAAAAAACTTGAATGTTTTTTTCTTCGTTATATACCGGAACAACAACAGAAATCTGGAAATTATCCATAAACTATATTATAATATAAAAATATTTACGGGGTAGTGTACGGTTGCACAGGAGGCTCATAATCTCCTAGACCGCGGTTCGACTCCCGGCCCCGTAACAATTATTTAAAAAAAATCTCAAACCATTTCTCCCAATTTTTTAAAACAGGAGTCTGTGTTGGAGAAGGATTAATTTTTATTGATGGAAAAATAATTATTACTTCGTTTTCTCTTGTTAAATTTAAATTGTTTCTTATGTTTTTTTCAATCTCATAAGCGCTTTTTTGTTTAGCAATTTTTGTTTTTAATTCAATATTTTTCTTTTTTTCATTTTCATATTCTTTTTTTATTTTTTCATAAAAATCAATCTTATTTTTGTGATTTATTATATTAGGAACAAGAGAGAAAACAAAAAAAATAAATAAAAATAAAAGAATAATTTTTTTAATTTTTAACATAAATCTGTATTATTTTCATAATTCTTGAGGAATCAGCTTTTGCTTTTAAACTCTTCATGCAAATACCAATAATTGCTTTTGGATTTTTATTAAAAAGTTCTTTGTTTTGAGAAATAATTTTTTCAATTTCTTGTTTTAATTGATCATCGGTTAATTCTTCAGGAAGGTATAAAGAAATTATTTTTAATTGCCTTTCACTTTCATCAATTAAATCTTTTCTTCCAGCTTTTTTAAAAGAATCAATTGATTCTTTTAATTCCTTAGTGATTTTTTTAATTATTAAAATTATCTCATCATCATTTAATTCTTCTTGTTTTTCAATTTCTTTATTTTTTATTTGAGCAAGAACAAATCTTAAAGTTGAAAGCTTTTCTTTATCACCTGATTTTAAAGCTATTATTTGTTCTTCTTGTAATTTTTGTTTTAACATAAGATAATTATAACCTATGGGAAGAAAAAAAATCAAAAACATTATTGATCAATTAATAGAATTTCAAAAAATCCTAGAAAAAAAACCGCCCTATCAAGAAATGTTTTCTCAAATAAAAATGATGAATTTTAAATTTAAACCAATTCAAGGATCATTAACAAAAATTAATTTTTTAGACAAAGATTTTATTGAAACTTTATGGAGTTTAGGAAAGCTTGATGAGTTTTTTTTTAAAAAAATAAATCAAATAAAATCAAAAAAAGAAAAAGAAAGTTTTTTTAATTTTTTTAGTCAAATTTATAACAAATATCAAGAAAAATTAAACAACATCAAACCAAAACTAATTGAAAAAACAAAAGAATCAATTGATATTTTAGAAGTTGAAATTTTTAAAAACAAAAAAATAAAAAACTAAATGAAAAGTTTTCCAATAGTTTTGGATTTAGAAACAAAATATTCTTTTAGAGATTTTTCTGATCCAAAAAAATTACAAATAAGCGTTGTTTCTGTTTTTGAATATAAAACAAATAAAATTATTGTTTTTGAAGAAAAAGAAATAAACAGACTTTTTCCCTTAATTGAAAAAAGCTCATGTATTGTTGGTTTTAATATTATTAGTTTTGATCTTCAAGTGCTTCAAGCTTACTATCCTGGAAATTTAAAAAATTTCAAAGTTTTTGATATTTTAAACTATATTAAAGAAAAAATTGGCAAAAGAATTTCTTTAAACGAAATTGTTTTTGCTACTTTAAATAAAAAAAAATCAGGCTCTGGTCTTGAAGCAATAAATCTTTATCGAGAAGGAAAAATTGAACAATTAAAAAAATATTGCCAGGATGATGTTTTGTTAACAAAAGAGCTTTTTGATTATGGAGCAAAAAACGGTGAAATTTTTTATTTTGAAGGAAACAAAAAAAACTCAATTAAAGTAGACTGGAAAAAATATTTTGAAGAAAAACAAAATAACGAAACCCATCTTACTCTTCCTTTTTAAAAATTATTTTATCTCAATATTATAAAGCGGTCCGCGAATTTGAATGTTTGATGGAGCCCGGGCATTAAACCAATCCTTAAACTCTTTTCCATCAAAATTAACATTTCCAGCATCTCCAAAAAAACTAATGCTTGTTGTTTTTCCAAAACTAAAATCAACCGAAACAGTAATATTGTTTATATTATTAAAAGGATTTGTTCCTCTTTTTTTTAATTCTTGTTTTACTTTTTCTTCATCCCAAACATCGCCGCCAGCATCAATTTGATATAAATAACGAGAAGTAGAGGAATCTGTTTTTGCTAAAAGCAAAACATTAACAATATCAGCAACCTCTTGGCTCTTTAACCAAGCAGTATTGTTGTACTGAGATCTTGAACCCCAATTACAATAAAAAATTGGCGAATCTTTATCATATGCCCTTGAAAACAAATCTGAAAAACTATTAACTTCTCCCGTTGTGTCTTTGGTGTTTTTTGTCCAAGAAGTAGTGCTCCATCCAATTTCGCCTGATGAAAAAACATATCCGCCATGAGTTGAAGAAAACCAAGCCTTAATTATCTGGCCGTCTTTTTTCATTACCTTACCTAAAGTTTCATTAACCGCCTGCTCCCAAGGACCACCTTTTGGTTCTGGTTTAAAAACCTGACAATATTCGGTAGCACAAATTGATCTTTGGCCATTATTTGTATAAGCTAAAACATAAGACCTTGTAGCAATTGCTTGAGCTTTTAAGGCAGAAAAACCGTCTAAAAACCAACTGTTTGGAACCTCATAAATTCTTTTAACGTATTCTTCAATTGTATATTCTCCATATCCATCAACTTTAATTTTTATATTAGTATCAACGCTCTCTAAACTATCAAAATTATAATAAGCTCTTAAAATTTCTTCTTCGTTTTGACCAGCTTTAGCTCTTCCATAAGCTCCCCATTGACTCATTCCAACTCTATTTGGCACTCCAAAAGTAAAAAATCCAAATTTAGGAGAAAAACCCGAATCTTTAAGGCTTCCGTCTTTTGGATTATAGTCTGGTTTGCAACTATAAGAAACATTTGCTGAACGAGGAATATATATGCTAGAAAATTTTTTAGCAATCAACTCTTGTTGTTTGGCGGTTAATTGAGCGATTTTTGAACGCGTTTGAATAATTTGTTGATTTAATATTTTTGTCTGATTGTCTATTTCTTCTTTTAATTGAGCTAGTTGGATTTTTTCTGTTTCAAGTCTTTTTTTTATTTCTTCTAAATTTTTTATATACAAAACAATTTTAACAATTGTATCTTTATCTTGATTAACTAATTTTTGTTGATAAAAAAAATCTGAAAGAGAATTATAAAAATCGCTACCAAAAAAAATGTTTAAAAAATAATTATTGTTTTTATTAATATTTTTATAAAAAGAGATTGTTCTTTGATTAAGAAGGCTTTTTTGATAGGCAAGGGCTTGTTCTCCCTTTTTTACCTCTTGTTCTTTTTTATTGATTTCAAGCCCTAGATTGTTAAATTTTATTTTAATGTTGTTTAATTTTTGATTTAGTTCTTGATAATTTTTTTCTTTGTTGTTTAAATCTTTTTTAAGACCTTCTAATTCTTTAGTAATCTGCTCAAGTTCATCAGCATTAATAAAAAAAGGTACAAAAAAAAACAAAAAAAACACAATCAAAAAAATTTTTATTTTCATACAAATATTATACTTAAAAATTTAACTTGATTTTTCCGCTTGAAAGAAAAGCCAATAATAAATTATTATTTATTTTATGAATTATTTTTTTTCTTGGTTAAAAAAAATTTTTTTTATTTGTTTTGTTTTTGTTTTTTTGTTTATTCCTGCTTTCGCTCAAACAAACAACGATCAAATGTTAATAGAAAACGAAACACAACAAACAAACATAAACGAATTAAAAGAGCGTTATGCTGCTTGTGATTTTTGCGGATATTGTCCTCCAAACCCACCTCCTGAAAGCTGGCTAAAATGCAAAAAATGTCTCTATCCAGATTTAAGCGATGATCCATCTCTTTTAGAAACTCTAAAAATTAATCCTGAAACAAATCTTCCGCCAACACCAGCTCTTGGAAAACAATACACTTTTTTGGGTTGTCTTGGAGGAGATGTTGGTTTTGCAGAAGAAGGATCTGCTAAAAATATCATTCAATCTATTTTAAATATTATTTTTTCTATTATTGGAGGGGTTGCTTTTATTTATTTAATTTATGGAAGTTTTATTATTACAACTTCTTTTTCTGATCGTGAAAAACTAAATTATGGAAAAAGAATAATAACAGGGGCAATTATTGGTCTTGTTTTTTCTTTAGGAAGTGTTTTTATTGTTAATCTTATAGCTTCTTCTATTTTAAAGCTTCCCATTTTTTCAAAGTAGTTTTTATTTTTTTCCTGTTTTTTTCAAAAACCAACCACTAGCTCCAACTAAAAAAATAGATGGAATAAAAAAAGTTGAAATTCCTGTTGCTGGAATTGTTTTTGGATTTGTTTTTTGATCTGATGTCAAATAGTAATTGTTTTTTGTTGGTGTTTGTGTGTTTTGATTTTTGTTCTTGTTGTTAATAATAGTTTTGTTTTCATTTATTTCAATTTTTGAAATAGGAGAAGGGGTTATTGTTGTTTTTTTAGAAAAAATTGTTGTTCTTTTTCCTAAATTAATTTTCCCAGTAACAACAGCAAAAAAAACAATAACAATAACAAGACCTAAAACAAAAGAGATTAATTTATTAAAATTATCCATATAGTAAATATTATATCAAACAATAATGTTTATTGCAAGTTTTTTAAAATAAATGTATATTTATTTTAAATATGGAAAAAAATCCTCAATTGATTTTTTCATGGAGGGCCCCTCTTAGGCCTTATAAAAAAAAATCTAAATTAATTGTTCGTTTTTATCTTGGGTTAGCTTTTTTACTTTCATCAATATTTTTTTTCTTTGGAGATAAAGTTCTTATAATTCCAATCTGGTCAATTTTGTTTTTGTTTTATATTTTAACAATTACTCCTCCTCCTGAGGTTGAAAATAAAATCACTGCTTTTGGTATTGATTCAGCAGGAATAGTTGTTAGATGGGAAAATCTTTCTTATTTTTATTTTGAAAAAAAATTTGGATTTTATACACTAACAATTGTTGGTCAGCCTCCTTATTATTATCATTTTTATATGGTTGTTCCAAACGAATCAACAAAAAACAAATTAATTTCTATTTTAAGCCAATATCTTTTATATCAAGAAAAACCTCAAAAAAACATCGGGGATAAAATTATTGATTTTTTATCTCAGCTTGTTCCTGATGAGACCGAAGAAGAAACTGAAAATGTTTTAAAAAAATTAAAGGATGCATCTCTTTTGCGCCAAAAATCCGACCCCACCTAATCACGCCTTCATCGGCAGAAATCAAAAACCCTTCTTTTTGTTTTGCTAAAACAATCATTTCAAAATCAGCAACACTGTCTAAAAAACCATATCTTGTTGCTTTTCTGTATCTTTCTCTAAAACGATGAATAAATTCGCCTATTTTTATTTGAAATTCTTTTTTATTTTTAATTTCTTTTCCTAAAAAATTTTTTGCTGTATTTTCAATTTCTTCTTCAGCAATGTTTAAACCTCTATAAGATCTTTCTCTTGTTTCGCTAACAATCTTTTCAATAACAAAAGAGGAGAATAAAATTTTTGAAAAATCTGGAGATTCGATATTTATTAAAGATAAAAAATCTATAGCTATTTCTTTTTCTTTATTTTCTTTAAAAAAACTTAAAAATTCTTCTGTTGTTTTTGGTGTCATAAAAAAATCGGCTTTTTTGTTTTTTTTTGCTTCTTTTATCAACTTAGAAAAATTTTTTATTACTTCATTTGTTGTTTTTCCAAGATTAAAACCCGCCTGCATGTTAAAAAAAACATTTGTATCGATTATAAATTTTTCCATTTTTTCATTCTTGAATTCTAACAGGCATAATAATGTGTAAAAAATTATCATTTCCAACAATCTTAAAAACTGTTGGCGAATCTTGTCTTAAAAATTCAATTTTTATTTTTTCTGAATTTGTTTTTGTTAAAAAATCAATCAAAAATTTAGAATTAAAAGCTATTTTTATTGGTTCTCCTTTTACTTCCGCTTCTTGAGTGCTTATATTTTCGTTTTTACCCCCTGTTTTTGGAATTATTTTAATTAAATTTTTTTCAACATCAAACAAAACAATGTTTGAAAACTCTCTGGCAAAAATTGAGGCTAATTTTATATTTCTTAAAAAATCTTCTCGATCAACAATAACTTCTGTTGTTTTTTGTTTTGGTATTACTCTTTCGTATGGAGGATATTCTCCCTCAATTATTCTTGTTGAAAATTGGTCGGTGTCTATACAAAAAGTAAAAACTTTGTCCTTTTCGTTAAAATAAAAATCAATTTCTTCTTTGTTTTCAGAAACTTTTAAAACTTCATTAAAAAAAACCGAGGGTATTATTGCTGAAGAAATAGGAAATTTAACATCAAAAGAATATAAAGAAAGCCTAAAACCATCGGTAGCAACAATTTGCGTTGTTTCATCAACTGTATCAAAATTTATTCCTGTCAAAACAGGTCTAGATTCATCGTTTGATGAGGCAAAACAAACAAGAGGAAAAGCCTGTTTTAGATTTTTAATATTTATTTTTTCTTGTTTTAAGTTTTTATCTATTTTAATAATTGGAAATTCATCTGTTTTTATTATTGAAAATTCTCCTTTGTTTTTTTCTGAGGAAATAATTATTGTTTTTTCTTTAATTAAAAAATCTATTTCTTCTTGAGATATAAGAGACAAAAACTCAATTATTTTTTTTGGTTCTATAACAAAATAAAAGTCTTTTTCTTCTTCTTTATTTTTTATTTTAATTTCTCCTTTATAATAAAAATTAAGATTAGTTGAGTAAAAATATAAAATATTGTTTTCTTTTTTTAAAAAAATTCCCTGGAGAATATTTGATGATGATATTCTTTGATTTATAAATTTTGAGGCCAAGTTTATTTTTTCAAGAAAAATACTTTTATTTATTTTCATTTTTTAGAATATAAATTTATAATTAGTAATAATAGTCTTTGTGTATAAGTGTATAAAAACAAATTAAGATTTTCAAGACAAAACAAATAAGAAAAAAAAACTGTGGAAACAGTGTTTTTTTTATGTTGATAGATTAAGAGAACGGATTATATCATCAATCTCTTTTTTAAATTCTGGGTTTTTCATAATAAGTTTTGAAATTTTTTCTTCAGCATGAAGAACAGTGGTATGATCTTTTCTTTTCAGTTCAAAAGCAACCTCAACAAGCTTAAGACCAAGCTTTTTTCTTAAAAGATACATTGCTATTTGTCTTGGCAAGACCAAAGACTCTTTTCTTTCTGGACTTTTAAGATGAGATATTTTTACATTATAATAATTAGCAACCGATTTAATAATTTCTGAAGGAGTTATTTTTTTATTTTGGTTTTGTTTTTTGTTTTTTGAAAAAAAATCTTCAACAGATTCTAAATCAACAACGTCTTTTTTGCCTAAAATATTAGCATATATTGATAATAATGTTCCTTCAAGAGCTCTGCTGTCTTCTATTTTTTCAGCAATTATTTTGGCTGCTTCAATATCAAGGTTTATGTTCTTTTCTTTAGCTTTAATAAGAAGAATGGCTGAACGAAGCTCAAAATCAGGAGGCTGAATATCAATTATTAATCCTCCAGAAAATCTAGACCTAAGTCTGTCTTCAAGGTTTTTTATTAATTCTGGGGGCTTGTCTGATGTAAGAATGATTTGTCCGCCGGAGGAGACAATTGAATTAAATGTATGAAAAAATTCTTCCTGAACATGAATTTTTCCAGCAATAAACTGAATATCATCAATAATTAACAAATCAAGAGATCGGTATTTTTTTCTAAATTTTTGAGTCGTTTTTTCTCTTATTGATTCAATGAGTTCGTTGGTAAAATTGTCGCCTGGACAAAAGTAAACTTTTTTATTTTTGTTTTTTTCTAATATTTTTTTTCCAACCGCTTGAGCTAAATGAGTTTTTCCAACACCAACACCGCCATATAGAAAAAGAGGATTGTATGCTGTTCCTAAATTATTAACAACCGCCTGAGCAGCGGCATATGCTACTTGATTTGTTGGTGAAACAGCAAAATTCTCAAAACTGTATTTTTTGTTTATTCCAGATTTTAAAAAAACATCTTCAAGGTTTGGTTCAAAAGACAGAAGAGGAGCAGGTGCTTGTTTTGGTGTTTTTTTTGAAGATTCAATAATAGCAAAACTGACTTTTAGTTTTTTTTTAAAAATTAAAAAAATTTTTTCTTCTATTTCTTTTGATTTTGGTTCTAAAAATTTTTTTATTCCAAAGCTATTACATCCAATAATTATTTGTTCTTCTTTTATTTCAATAAGTTTTGTTTGTTTAATAATTGAAAATAAAACCGAGCTTTTATCAATATAATTTTCTAGTTTTGTTAAAAAATCACTCCAAAAAGAAGATAATAAAGACATATTTTTTTATTGTGGATAACTTATCCACAAATAATAAACAATTAAACATTTTTTGTCAAGACAAAAACATTGATTTTTTATTTATAATATGATATTATAGGTTATTATGGATAATTTTTTGATGCCAAACCTTTTAAAAAAATTTATAAAAAATCTAGAAAACCAAAATAAATCATCTTTTACAATAATTGCCTACAAAAAAGATATAGAACAATTTATTGGTTTTTTAACAAGCAAGGACATTAATGATATAAGAGAGGTAAAAAAAGAAAATATAGTCGATTTTATTAACAAACTTATTTCAGAAAATTATACAAAAAAATCAGCTTCAAGAAAATTAAATTCAATAAGAACTTTTTTTAGATTTTTAAAAAACGAAGGAATAATTGATTATAATCCATCAATTGATGTTTCTCACCCAAAGTATAACCATACTCCTCCAAGGATTTTTTCAAAAATGGAATATAGAGCTCTTCGTGATATTGCCAAAGAAGATCCAAGGACATATGCTTTAGTTGAAATTCTTCTTCAAACAGGAATGAGAATAGGCGAATTAGCAAATCTTAAAATAAAAGATATTGGCGAAAAGACAATAAAGGTTTCTTCATACGGAAAGAACCCAGAAAGAGAAATTCCTCTGATTAAATCTGTAAAAAAAGCAATTGATGATTATTTACAAACAAGACCACAATCAAAAGAAGAAAGGCTTTTTATTACAAGAACAGGCAAGCCTCTTTTAATAAGAAACATTCGCCAAATTATTTCAAGATGTTTTCAAGAAGTTGGAATCGAAAAAGCAACCGTTAACGATCTTAGAAACACTTTTATTGCTCATCAACTTCAAAATGGCGCCTCAATTGATTACATTGCTAAACTTGTTGGTCACAAAAGACTTTCCTCAACAGAACGTTTTCTTGATCTTATAAAAGAAGAAACAAAAAGAAAAGAAAGCCTAGGAGAGTTATAATATAAAATTAAAAACTCAAAAATAAAAAAACAATAAAACTCGCTAAACTTTATAAGCTCTCTAAACTAATAAATTTTTAATAAATTAATTTTTATTCAATAGATTAATAATAAATAGTTAATAATGAATAACGTTATACATTAAGTGTTAGATGTTAGGTGTTAGAAGTTAGTTGTTGGTTGTTGGTTGTTTTTAGTATAATAATAAAAACTTTTTTTAATTGGGCCCGTAGTTCAGTTGGCTAGAACGCTTGGCTGGCAGTCAAGAGATCAGGGGTTCGAGTCCCCTCGGGTCCACTTTTTAAAAAACTTTCTTTTATAAAGCTCCAAAAACATATTTTTGTTGGATATAATCCATTGAAATATTAAGTCGTAAATATTAAATATTAAAAAATGTCCTCTTTTTCTAGTTTTCCAAAAAACGAAAAACCAAGAGAAAGAATGATTAATTATGGGGTGGAGTTTTTATCATTAACAGAGCTTTTTGCCCTAATTTTTAGTAGGGGAATAAAAAATTTTTCAGTAATTGATATTTCTCAGAGATTAATTAGTCATTTTGGTTCTTTAGATAAAATAAAAGAAGCCTCAATTGAAGATTTAAAAAAAATTAAAGGTATTGGTTTAACCAAAGCCTGCCAAATAAAAGCTTGTTTTGAGATTGGCCGGCGTTTGTATCAAGAAGAAAAAACAAAACAAAAAAAATCAAGTTTTTCCAATAAAAAATTTATTACTCCAAAAGATATTTTTTTACAAATAAAAAAAAGACTAGTTAACTATTATAAAGAGCATCTTTTTGTTGTTTGTTTGACAAATTATAATGATATTATTTGTGTTGAAGAAGTAAGCCGGGGGACTCTTAATCAAAACCTTGTTCATCCCAGAGAGGTTTTTGAAACAGCCATAAAAAATCATTCGGCTCAGATAATTTTAGCCCACAATCATCCATCAGAGGTTTTAGAACCATCAAAAGAAGACATTTTAATTACGAAAAAATTGCTTGAGGCAGGAAAAATAATGGGAATTGAGATAATTGACCATTTAATTATTGGAAAAAATGACTATTTTAGTATGGCAGAGAAGAAAATATTAATTTAAAATTTTTTTTCTATTTTTAAAGAATAATCATGTATTGCTTGATAAATTTTTTTTATTAGGTTTTTGGATAATCCAATTTTTTCCCCTAAATCAGTCCTCGATTTAATTATTTCATTCCATCGTTTTTTATCAAGGGGAGGAAGGTTTAGTTTTTTCTTTAATTTGCCGATTTTTTTTACAACAAAAAAACGCTTGGATAGGGTTTTGATTAATTTTTCATCGATTTTATCAATTTGTTTTCGATAGTCTTCAAGTTTTTTCATAGGTTTTGAACTTTGTGTCTTAAGTAATGATCAATAATTATAATAGTTTTATAAAATATTATTTAATTATTATAATTAATAAAGTTGTTTTTTTATTTAAAAAAACTTAGACACTTTTTTAATTATTGTTTATTTATGTTTATTTTTTAGTTAATGAAGTTTTTATTTAAAAAAGCAACAATAAAAAAACAATTTAAAACCTTATTTATTTTTTTAACATGTTAATAAAAATTCTTTTAATATTTGATAATACTTTTCTAAGCTTTTTATATCAACCCATTCGTTGTTAATATGTGCTTCGCTTGATTTGGGTCTCCACATTATTACTGGTATATTGTATTTAGAAAAAAATCTTCCATCTGAAGCACCATGACCATAATGATAATTAAATTTGATTTTGTGTTTGTTTGCAATCTTTAAAAATTTTTTGATATAAAAATTATTAAGATCGTTAATAAGAGGATCTCCTTCAACAATAATTTGATAATGGGAATTTTTGTATTTTTTTAAAATTTTTTTTATTTTTTCAATTATTTTCGTTTTGTCATTTTTATTTATGAATCTAACATCTAAATAAGCTTCTGCGTAGTCGGGAACAACATTAGTAGCCATTCCTCCATTAATTTTTCCTATATTAAGAGTATTTATCCACTTGTTTTTATTAAATTTTTTAGGAAATATTTTTTTAATTTCCATGAAAATATTTATTATCTCTTCAATTGAATTTTTTCCTAACCAGGGCCGACTACCATGAGCAGATTTTCCTTTTGCGATAATTTTAAGATGTAGAACACCCTTTTCTTTTATTGTGATTTTGTGGTAAAAACCATCGTCTGGCAAAATTACGCATTTTGCTCTATAGCCAACATCTTCCACTAAATATCTAGTCCCATCAAATCCTCCTGTTTCTTCGTCACTAGTTATCATTAATGCGATTTTCTTATTTGTTTTTAATTCAATTAAATTCATAAAAACAACACACATTACCGCGATCTCGCTTTTCATATCCATCGCACCACGTCCATATAATTTATTATTTTTAATCATAGGATTGAAGGCGTTTTGATATTTTGCAGGAACAACATCAATATGACCATTTAATATATAATCAAAAGACCTATCTTTGTTTTTTAAGTTTGTTATAACAAGGGATGGTTTTTTATTGCTTTTGTATTTATATATTTTTACTTTATTAAATTTTTTAAACATATCACTTATGTATAAAAGAGCTTTATTCAATTCTTCATAATTATCGCTTGTAGTTTTAAATGAGATTAATTTTTTTGTGATCTCTATTATTTTTTCAATCATAATATTTTTTTAAATTAATAAATTAATTACAAATTATTAAAGGACCTATAATGGAACTTGTTCCTCCATGGGCGGAAATATCATCTGGCCCACCACCTCTTCTTTCTATAGTATAAATTCCGTTACTTGGTACTCCTAATATACAATATGGTGAAATTCTTGGGATTATTTTTGTTGGTTGAAGTACGGCTACTATTTTATCTGTAACAAAATAAGGTACGTCATGAGGAAAGAATGGAGGTATTTTTCTTTGAATTATCCATGGCATATCGCTTGCTGTTAATTTTTCAAGCGTTTCATGAGAAGGATGGGGTATAAAAGATCTTGATCCCCAGCTAGTAAGACCAAGAGGGCAATCTGCTCCTTTTATCACAAAATTCCCTGGATTTTCTCTTATGGTTTCTATACATTGTTGCATAAAAAAGTCTAGCTCTGGTATACCGGTTAGAGTTGGAATAAATAAAAATGTTTCAGGCGTTGTTTGATAAAAAGTATCTATGATATTTGGATCAACCCCTTTTTCTAAAGCTCTTTTTGTGACATATTCTCTAAAACCGGGCAAAAAAGGTATGGCATCACCAGTTTTTGTTAATGTTAATCTAAAACTACTCAATGGATTTACAAATCTAATTCTTCCATTATTTTCTTCTTCTATTAGTTCGTTGGCTATTTTTATTCTTCTTGTTGTTTCTTCTTTGGCAATTTGTTTAAATTTTTCATAATCAAAAAGCGGAAAAAGTTCGGTGTAAACTTGCACCATGTATTGTATGGCTAACTGAGAAAAAGAGGTAAGATAGTTTTTGAACTGTTTTATTAATGAATCTTGCATAGTTTGTAATCTTTCTTCTAATTGTTTAATTTCTTTTGGAGTCAAAGATTCCCCATTTCTATTATTCTGGGCCATTAATTTTATTAATTTTCGTGGATTCATTAAAAGCTCATATTCAATTGAGGTTTCCGTTGGAAACAAGTGAACGGGTAAGCCATAGAAAAACACATATCCATCTGGTATTTGTTTGGTTTCTTCCAAATCTTCTATATTTATTATTTCGACATTAATACCATGTTTTTTCAAAATCGATTTTATTAATAAGTGTTCTGGTCTTGGAAAAACTGTTCCTGATCTTAAAATAGTAATATTACCAATATCTTCTTTTCTTAATTCTTGAGCCAAAACCGTTAGAGGACCACTTTTTCCTTGAAGGTCTAGCATTATTTCTGAAATAGCAAGACCTCCTGGCGAAGCATCATCTTCAACTATAATAACTTTACCGTCCGATGATAAGACAGCATCGCTTCTATATAATCTTGCAGCATTTCTTTTTAATGTACTGCCAGAAAAAGAGGGATTAGGAACAGGATAATGATCCGGTAGCTTCCATCTTAAACAAAAATTTACCATTCTTGCTAGAGGAGAAGAGTTTTCTTGTTTATCTTCGGCTTCTTGAAAGAGTTCGAATGCACAATCTAAAATAAGTTCTTTTGCTATAACTCTTCTTGAATATTCTTGATAAGAAAGCTTAAAATCTAATGTTTTTTCAGCTATTCTAAAAGGAACACGCCTTCCTTCTTCTTTAGCTTGTTTTGTTGGAAATAATGGTCCTTCTATTTGGGCGTTTCTACATTCTTTTTCAAACCCATCAAGGATTTCGATTAATGATGATGAAGCAATATCTAAAGTAACATCAGGAGGAAAGTTTATGGAATAAGCTTGTAATAACCATTTTAAGGTTTTATCTACGTCTATACTACCATTATCTCCTACAAAAATATTTACATCTAGACGTTTAATAAAAGACATTAGGCTTTTTCTAAGTCGGTCATCTCTTATTAATTCTTTAATAGCGTCGTAATTTTCTGGACTAACAAAAAAACAATTATTAAGTAATTCAGCTAACCCTGAAGGTTCTTGATGGTTAATAGGATAAGCAAAATTACCAGGTGTTTTACTACCAAAACCAACACGATTTTGATCCAATTGAGACACACAATCCCAATCACCAGTTGATTTTAATAATGCTTCAGCAATTTTATTAGCCTCTCGATCTGTACCAGGTTGATTACTAATTTTTCTTCCCATTAATTCTTGTAAAAAAGGGTCTAATTTTAATAATGCTAGCAAGCTTTCGGTTAATATTGTGGTCTTTTCTTCAGTAGTAAATTTTCTTCCTGCTCGTGTTTCCATTATTTTTTTACTAAAAATAAATTTCTAACCCCCATTGTTCCATATTTATCGGAGTTTTTTTCATAACAAAAAGCCTCTTTTTTTATATAAATCTTCTTAAAACCAGCTTTTTTTAAAAGATTAATTATTTGTTGATTGGTATATACAAATCGTCTAACTATTTGATTATCAATAATTTTATTGCTATGAAATTTTATCTCGTTGTACTCAGTTCTTAACAAACCATTGTTTTTAAAAGTTGTTCTTTTTTTAATAATTTTAATACCGTTTTCTTCTGATTGGTAAACATAATTTTTAAGTTGTTTAATCACGTAACTATAATCAACAAGATCAAACACAAAAGCACCATCTGGTTTTATTATTCGATAAGCCTCAATAGCAACTTTTAAATCATCTTTTGGATTATCAAAAAAACCAAAAGCAGAATTTCCTAAAACAAAATAAAGACTAAAGCTGCTATCTGATAGAGTTAGGTTTCTAGCATCTTTATTAATTAAAACAACATTTTTATTATAAGATTCTAAGTTTTTTTTTGCTGTTTTTAACATTTCTTTTGAATAGTCAAAAGCAACAATATTTCTAAATCCCATTAAAACTAGTTCTTTACTATGACGACAATTGCCGCAAAAACCATCTAAAATCTTATCCTCATAAGAAACAAAAAACTGATGATTTTTTAAAAAATTAAGCATGATTAAAACTTCTTGCTTAGAAATATAACGATTTAAAATATCTTTATAGATATTGAAATATCCAACAATCCCTTTTCTTGTTCCATAGCGTATTTGCCACCATTGTTTTTTTTTCATATATTTCTCCCAACAAAAAACCTCCCTTTCGGGAGGATGTTTTTTTAAATTTTTAATCTTGGTTTTATTTACTCATACATCCTCCCGTCCTTCAGACAAGGACAATAAAGAGGAGGATAATGAAAAACAAAACCTGATTTTTCATATTTT
>JAOAFI010000054.1 GCA_026416375.1 Patescibacteria group bacterium
ATATTATAATCATTATATTATTTGTTGTTTTGGTTTTCGAGTTTAAAGTGTTTTTTAATTGTTTCTTGATTTTTTTATTATCTATATTGTATTATATTAATATAATAAATGAGAAAAAAATTTTTGAAAATAAAAAAAGCAGAAATAGCTACATTCTTGACTTTAGGATTAGTGATTGCTGGGGCTTTTTTAAGCATTTTAAGCTCAATAATGGTTAGTCGTCAAAAAAATTTAGCATCAAGACCAAGGGCTAGAACTATTAATAAAGATTCAACAACAATAACTAAAAATACAACAACAATAACAGTAACACCTTTAATAAATAGTCCAACTTCTTCTTTAGATAAAAATTTAAATCAAAAAAAATGTGGAAGCGGTTATAAATATAATTGTGATCCAAATGATGGATATGAACCTTCTTGTGTGACAAAAAATAATGGCGATACTGCTTTAGCTTTTAGATGCTGTGTTTTTAGAAGCAATGGAGAGATAGTTGATTATGGATGCGTTGGTACTCCTTGCAGTAAATATAATAAATCATATATTAGAGCTTGTTCGAGTTATAATAATTATCAAAGCGCTGGTCCTGGAAGTTTAGTAACAACAATAACACCAACACCAATACAATCATCAACACCAAATCCCGGTGAAGAAGGAGGAGCGTGTTTGAATGTAATACGTCAAGATAGTTTTTTTCAGGGAGGAGAATGTAATGATTCAAACCTTGTTTGTTATAGGGCAGATCTTAAAAGTATTGGTATTTGCGTGACACCAACACCATTACTAACACTAACAACACCACAATCAGGAGAAGGAACAACAACGTCAACCACAACACAACAACCTGATTTAACAGGCGCAACAGGAGTGCCAAACGCAACACCAACAATTTTTTGTTCAAATTTAAATATATCAAATTTAAACATTCCAGCGATAGATTTTTCAATAGTTGCTTGTGATGATACTGGTAAAAGATGTGATAATCGAGAAATTAGTATTAAGTTAACAAGAGATGAGGAAGTTGAACTTATTAGAAAAGCATTGTTTGGAGCTAAAACCTTAGAAGACATTAGATATAATTTAACAGAGGGAATTTCATTTGTTTTAGAAGCAAAAGCAAGAGGTCTTTTAATGACTACTATTGATAGATTTATTCCCAAATGGTTAGTTATTAATATAAATGGAGAGAAATATACTATTTATAATCCCGCTCAATTTGCTATGGATATTCAGTTTTTTACTCGAGTTTTTAGAAATCCATTTGCTCCAATCTATGCTGGAGAAAGTTTGTTTTTAAGTAATATGAATAAAGTTTTATTTAATTATGTAAATAATAAAATAGAACAAATTTGTAGATAAACAATATGAAAGACAAATTAAAAATAATTTTAATACTTAGCATAACTTTAATTATTTCTCAAATTGTTGGAAATACAATTTTTTTAGCAGGCACTCCATTAATAAGAAAAAATCTTAATATATATATTGTTAAACATATTAATTCAATTTTTTCAAAAATAAATACTAATTTTTTTAGTTTTAATTTATTTAATAAAACTAATAAAAATCAACTATCTAATCAACAATCAGTAACAAAAAATATAATAATTCAAGAACAAAACATTCCTTTCAAAGAATTATCGAAAGGTATTTATGCCGTAGAAGATAAGAAAAGTAATATAAAAAAAATCGAATATAGATTAGATGAAATTGATTGGGTAGAATATACTTTTAATATAAATGGAAAAGAAGTAAAGTTAAAAATACCAAAAAACCAACCAACTCCTCCAATTAAAATTTTAGAGCAAGTGTATAAATAAGTTAAACTCAAATTTTGATGTTTACGCTTATATACTTCACTTCACTTTACACCTCAAAGGTTTAATATATTTGACATCTCGGGACATTTATCGTATATATTTCACCTTCGGGGGTGTAAACCTATTGATTTTTTTCTTAAAAATTTATATTCTTAACTTAATTTAAGAAAATGAAAAAGCAAGAGGTGATTTTAAAACAAAAAGAAGTTTTGGCGAATTTTTATGCGAATTTTTCTTTGGCGTGGTTTAGTTTTGGTTTGATTTCACCTATTTACAGTCCAGTTAAAGATATAGTAAAATTATTTATAGGCATATTTTTAGCTTTGATTTTTGGAGGAATTTTTATTTATTTATCAATGGTTACTCTTAAAAAATAAAATGATTAAACCAGATTTTTATACTTATTATTATCTTGCCGGAATTATTTCAATGATAATTGGATATATAATTTATATTTTTTTCATAAAAAATATTAAAAATAAATGAGTACTGAATTATTGAATAACATATTAATAATTATTGCTATAATAACAGCTTTTTTAATTTATTATTTAGTTTCAAAAAAATAATATGTACATCGGTCCATTTTATTTTGACACAAAAGAACTTTTTTTAGTATTGGCAGCAGTTTTGCTTGCTTTAGCTTCATTTTTTGGCTGGAGCCTATGGTGGTTTGACCGCCGGACGCTTTTGACTTTGGTTATCTTGATGCTTATTACTAAAGGACTTCTTCCTTCAATTCACAACGAAGCTTTTTTTATTCTGGCAGTTGTGACAATTTTTTTAAGCCTTTATCTGTCGGTTTTTCAGGTAGTCCTTTTTTATTTTTTAAGTTTTTTGATGTTTCGAATAATGAAAGTTATATAATAAAACTTATAATGAAAAAAAATATTTTTTTAAAAAGAAAATTTTTGTTAAATTTTTTAATTATTTTTTTATTTTTTTATTTTTCAAAAGATATTTTTAGTGCTTATTTTGTTTTTGATCCAAAAGATATTTCTATTTCAAAAAATCAGACCTTTCAGCTTCAAATTAATATTAATCCAGAAAATCAAAATATTAAGTCAGCCGATCTTTATATCAGTTATCCTTCTGATTTTTTAAAAATAACCAGCATTTCATCAGGAACAATTTTTCCTGTTATATCAAGTGATTATTCAAATCAAGGATCAGCTTATATTGCCGGGATGATGGATAGTCCAAACTCTTATACATCTTCTTCTGGAAAATTAGCTATAATTACTTTTCAGGCAATAAAAGATGGAAATCCGTCAGTATTAGTCAATTGTAATTCTTCAAAAATTATTAAAGCAGATATGACAAATACTAATCTTATAAATTGTTCCTTAAATAATAAATTAATGGTTAATATTGGATCTTCTGCTAATTTATCAAATAATAATGATCCTTTAGAAAATGTTGAAGAGCTTCCAAAAACAGGAGTTTTAGAAAATATTATAAGATTTGGTGTGCCGGGAGCAATATTTGTTGTTTTTGGAATAATTTTAAAATTTTTTAATTTTAAATTTTAAAATGAATAATCCAGAATTAACAAAAAAAATAATTGCTGGAGTAATTGGTATATTTTTATCAGTATTAATAATTATTTTAAGTTTTAGAATTTTTGGCACAAGAGCTGCTGATTTTGAACCAAGAGATGTCGTTATTTCTAATATTGAAAAAAATTCAGTAAAAATCTCTTGGTCAACAGGTGCCGAAACTCAAGGAATTATAGAATATGGAACTTCGCCAACAGCTTTAAATTTTTTTGCACCTGAGGCAACAAAAGAAAAAAATCATTCAGTTGATTTGACTTTGCTTTCTCCATCAACTACTTACTATTTTATTATTAGAATAGGCGAAAAAAAATATGACAATGGCGGAGTGCCATGGAGTTTTACAACAAAAGGAATAGAAAAATCAATTCTTTCAACTCCAACTATTATGACCTCACCTGAAGTTTCTCCAACAATAATTAATGATAATCAATCTTTTACCCCAACACCTTTTCAGAGATTAATAATAGATGATAATTCAAACAAAAATTTAAATCCGACTCTTAATCCCACTCCTTCATTAAGTTTTAATTGCCAATATAATACTTGTCAAGAAATAAAAGAAAAACTTGGAAAAGGTTGTACAACTGAAGATTATTGGAAATGTATTTTTAAATTGACAATTACTCCAACACCTGGAAATATTTAATTTTTATATAATATTAGAAAAAGAGGGAATTAATAATTTGATAATAAAAGTAGCAATTGGCTTTAAAAAAGTATCAATCATCGATGATCCTCCAAAAGGTATAATCATTAAAAGCAAAAAAAATATTCCATATTTTTCAAGACTATACCATTCTTTTTCTTTTTCTTTAGGTATAATTCCTCCAACAATTTTAAATCCATCAAGAGGAGAAATAGGCAAAAGATTAAAAAAACCTAAAAAAACATTAATTTGAATTATTGGAATCAAAATTATAAATCCTATAGCTTGTAAAGAATAATTATTAAAAAATATAAACAATCTTAATAATATAGAGGATAATATGGCCAAAATAAAATTTGATATTGGACCAGCTAAAGAGATGAGAGCAGAATCTTTTTTTGGATTTTTTAAATTAAAGTAATCAATCTCAACTGGTTTTCCCCAGCCAAAACCAAAAAAAAACAAAAACAAAAGACCAGTTAGATCTATATGAAAACGCGGATCAAGTTTAATTCTTCCTTGAATCTTTGGTGTTGGATCGCCAAGCTGATAAGCAGTCCAAGCATGAGAAAATTCATGAATAGTAATCGCTGAAAAAAGAGCAATAATATAAATTAAAAAATAAACAGGATTTTCATTTAATAAATTTATCATTTTTATTGTTTATAAATTTTATTATTGCTATTTATTTTATCATATGCTATCATATTTAATCTATGGCAAATAGTTGTTTTCATTGCGGAAAAACTGTTTTATTTGGCCGATCTCATACTCATCATCGAGGAGTAGCAGGAGGTAGATGGAAAAAAAGAGCTCAAAAAACCCAAAGGATTTTTAGAGTTAATTTTGTCAGGGCGACAATTATTGAAGACAATAAAGAAAAAAGAGTTAAGCTTTGTGCTAAATGCGTAAAAAGAATCAAAAAAGATATTGCTGATGGAAAAAAACCATTTTTAACAATAAAAAAATTTATTAAAGAAACAAAAAAAGAAGAAAACTCTTCCAAAAATTAAATTAAATTTTTATTTCTTCCAGCTTATTATTTTTTTCTTTATAAAGTTTTTGATTTTGTTCAATAGAGCGCTGAGTAAAAAGAATGCCGTTTAAATGATCAACTTCATGCTGGATAATCACTGCTTTAAATCCAGAAAACCATTTTATTTGTTTTTTTCCTTTTATATCTTGATATTCAAGAAGAATTTTTTGAGCTCTTTTTATTGGTCCCCAAATTTTAGGAATTGAAAGACAGCCTTCAAGTCTTAAATTTTTTTTCTCTGGTATTTTTTTTGAAGAATAATTTTTTTGAAAAATGGTTTTTATAATTTTCGGATTTGCAAAAATTTCAATTTTTGATTTTTTTGTCGGCTTAATGATAAAAAGAGAAAGATTAATGCCTACTTGATTGGCAGCCAGACCGACTCCTGGAGGATCAGTTTGAGCCTCAAGAGTTATTTTCATCTCTTCAATAATTTTTTCTAATTTTTTATCAAAATCTATAACAGGTTTTGTTGGCGAGGAGAGAATTGAGTTGGGGACAGTGATGATTTTTAGCATATTATTATTATATAATTAAATTATGAAAAAAATTAAGTTATCTTTATGTATAGCTACATTTAATGAGGAAAAAAATATTCATTATCCTTTAGACAGCGCTTATGATTTTGTTGATGAAGTGATTATTGTTGACGGCGGATCAACTGATAAGACAGTTGAAATTGCTAAAAGCTATGGAAAAAAAGTTCGGGTTGTTCAGTCTGATAATCCAGCTATGTTTCATAAAAACAAGCAAAAAGCTCTTGACCAGGCTAGGGGAGAATGGATAATTCAGCTTGATGCAGATGAAGAGTTAAGCGATGATTTAAAAAAAGAAATTAAGGAAAAAATTAATAATTCAAAAAAATCTGAAATAGTTGCTTATTGGATTCCTCGGAAAAACTGGTTTTTGACAAAATTTTTAGAAAAAGGCGGGCAATATCCTGATTATACAATTCGTTTTTATCGTCGAGGTTATGCTGTTTTTCTTTGTCGTGATGTTCATGAGAATGTTGAAATAAGAATTCAAAATTTAATCCGCCAGCCAGCGGACAAAAATAAAAATGAATTTATTGGTTATTTGAATAATCCAATTCTTCATTATGCTGATCCGGATTTTTCTAGGTATTTAAAGCGCTGGGATAGATACACTACTCTTGAAGCAGAAATACTTTTTAAAAAAATCAAAAATCAAAAATCAAAAATCAAAAACTTTTTTTTATTTATTGATTATTTTATTTTTAAACCTAAATTGACTTTTTTTTCTATGTATTTTCGTCATAAGGGTTTTATGGATGGATTTGCCGGTTTTGTTTTTGCTTTGTTTTCTTCAATTAGATTTTGGGTGATATATATTAAATGGTGGAAAAAAATTAATTCATCGTAAGAATTTGATTCCAATTATTCCAATAATCTTCTAAATTAATTGTTGGTAATTCATTTATTGGTTGTTGATCTTTGTTTGGTTTTTTTATTTTTCTTAGTTTATTTTCAAAGAAAATTTTTATTTCATTTAATTTTTCTTTAAGAAAAATTATAATTTTATTTTCTCCTGTTTCTTGAATTTTTTCCATAATTTTCATTAATCTATTTTGTGTAGTGATGTTAGCATTTGGTATATTTAGTAGTGAAATATTGCCTATTTGTGATAAGCAAGACTTTATAACTGCTTGCCATCCAGGTTGATTTTCAGGTAAACCGCCGTAAATAAATAAATTTGGCGTTTCAGTAAAATTATTTGCTTTTAGTATTTTTTCTATTTTATTTCTTATTCCAAAAACCATTCCAATTGCAATGGCAAAAAAAACTTGTTTTTTTTCTTCATCGTTAAGTTTTTCTAATGTATTTTCGTCTATTTCTTCTATACTACCATCTGGTTTTATTCTTATTATTTTTCCTTTTTCTCCTTGATCTGGAAAGTAAAAAAAATCTGATTGAAAGGATTGATTTTGAAATTGAGCAATTAAATCTTGAAGGATCTTATTAATTTCAAAATAATTATTATTGCCTTCTTTATCAACAAAGCCTAATTTTCTAAACCAATCAGTAATAATATTTCCAGTCATTCTTTGAGTTGTATATCTTTCTGGTATTTTTTTAAACTTTGAAGTTTGATTTTTAAAACGTTTAGAAAAAACAATTTTTCCAACAGAATCAAAACCTATAACAATATCATCTTTTCCTATGTTTCCATTTTTTCTTAAAGAAGATATATATTCTAATTCAGATTCGAAATCATTTATTATATATAATTGTCCTTCTAATGTGTCTTCAAAATAAGATCTGCCTATTTTAAATTGATCTTCTTTTAAACCTAATTCTTTTAGTATTTCTTCAGCTTCATCAGGAGAAATATCTTTTTTTCCAAAACCAACTAAATCAGCATAGGGAATTGTTAATCTTTGAGGATTTTGACCATTAAGATGCCAGCTTATTAAACCTGCCATTGTTGATATTTTTATTTGATCTATAGTAACATCTTTACCAAATATTGTTTTTAATAATTTAGGATTATTTATAATTGCAATTAATTTTTGTAAGCTAGATATTTTTTTATCAGAACTAATGCCATATCTTTCTAAAAGTTTTTTTTGTTCATCAGTCAACAAATCAGGAGTCAAAGAAGGTTCATCAAGCAAAACAACATAATCTTTTTCATCTTTCCCTTTTTCATATACTAAAGCTAAACTATTAGTAAAACCAGTTAAAGTGATAAATTTAAATGTTTTATCTGCTTCTGTATCTTCATAAAATATTCTAACTGAATTTCTTATTTTTTGTATTAATTGATCAATAGTTTCTCTTCTTATAATTCTAAATTCTTGTGTTTTTTTTTCTTGTTGTTTATCTTGATCTTGATTTGACGAATATTTTAATGTTTCTGTATTTGGCTTGAAATCAAGTCGTTTTTTTTCTCCGCGATTGTCTAAAGTTGAACCAATTTTTGTTTGAGTTGATCCTAAATCAATTGAAACAGCATTAGTAGGTAATTTTATTTGTGGTTTTTCTTTTTCTGTATTCATATTTTTAAATATTTATTTTAAATTCAACTATTTCTCCTTCTTTTATTTCATAATCTTTGCCGACTGTTTGGACCAATCCCAGCTCTCTTGCTTTTGTCCATCCGCCAGCCTCAACAAATTTTTCATAAGCGATTATATCAGCTTTGACAAAATGTTTTTCAAAGTCGCTGTGAATGACGCCGGCTGCCTGAGGAGCTAGAGTGCCTTTTTTAATTGTCCAGGCGCGGACTTCTTTAATTCCTGCTGTCAAAAAAGAGATTAATCCCAAAATTTTATAAGCTTTTTTTATCAGCCGGTTTAAGCCTGATTCTTCAAGATGATATTGTTTTAAATATTCTTTTTGTTCAATTTCTGACAAAACAACAACTTCTGTTTCAAGTTTAGCGCAAAGATAAAGATAATTAGTATCCTTTATAGAAAGATTTTTAAAAATATTTTGAATTTGTTTTTCTATCTCTTCTTTGTTTTCTAATTGTTTTTCTGAGACATTAAAAACAAAAATTATTGGTTTTTCTGTTAAAAAATTAAATTGTTTTATGGCTTGTTTTTCTTCATCAGTTAAAGAAATATTTCTTATTGGAATTTCTTGATTTAGGAATTTTTTTATTTTTTCTAAAGTTGAGAATGTGAAAATTTCTTCTTTTGAAGCGTTAGGGCGGGGTGATTTTTGTTTTTCAATTGTTTGAATATCAGCTAAAATAAGTTCGATCTCAATTGTTTTTATATCATTGATCGGGTTTATTTGAGAAGAAACATGAGCGATATTTTTATCATCAAAAAGCCTGACAACATGGGCAATTGAAGCCACTTCTTTTATATGAGACAAAAATTTATTGCCAAGCCCCTCTCCAGTTGAGGCGCCTTTGACAAGACCAGCAATATCATAAAACTCAACCACAGCCGGAACAATTTTTTCTGTTTCAACAATTTTTGCCAAAACTTTAAGTCTTTCATCTGGTACTTCAACGATACCAATGTTTGGCTCAATAGTGCAAAAAGGATAATTGGCAACATTGGCTACTTGTTTTTTTAACAAAGCATTAAAAAGCGTTGATTTGCCGACATTAGGCAGACCGACAATACCAATACTTAATTTCATAAGAGTATATTTTAACAAAAAAAATAACACCTAACATTTAATTTATAACATCAACTATTAATTTTTAATTTTCAATTTTTAATTTCTATTAAATTATTAATTTATTAATTATTAAATATTAAATAAAAATTAAAAATTAATTTATTAAAAATTAGTTTATAAAGTTTAGAAAGTTTAGCGGGTTTTTAAGAGTTCTACTTAAGACTGTCCTCCTGAGGACTGTCCTTGGGAGGACTGTCCTTTTTTTTGCTTGTCATTCCCGCTTTCTCTTTCTGTCATTCCCACTTTCTTTCTCTGTCATTTCCACTTTTTTTCTCTATCATTCACACCTCTTTTCCTATCACATTCCCGTCTTCTTTCTCTGTCATTCCCGCGTAGGCGGGAATCTTAAATCTTATTTGAAAAATAAAAATATCAAATGGTAAATATTAAATAAAAAAAGAAATGATAAATATTAAATATTAAAGAAATATTAAAGATTAAATATTAAATATTAAAAACTTTTTTATTTTTTTATTGTTTAAAACTTTTTAAGTTTCTTTGAGATTTAATATTTGATATTTAAGATTTTTTTTAAACTTTTCTTCCATATTTTTCTTTTGAGAGTTTGATGATTTTTTCTTTGTTTTCATTTTTTAAAGAAGGCAAAGGCAAGGTTTTTGCAGGAAAAGGAGAAGAAGTCATATTATCAATTGATAATTTAAGAACAATTTCATGTTTTCCAAGAGAAACTAAATCATTTTCTTTATAAATTTGACTAAATTCTCTAGTTAAAACATAAGCATCTCGAGCACCAACAACAAAAGAAATAAGAGTTCCAACATTGCCAAAGATTGCTTTTGAAACATTTTCGTCTAATTGTTCAAGATATTGATTAGCTAAAGTTAGTGATAATCGATATTTTCTTGCTTCAGACAATATTTTTATAAATGAACTAGTAGCAAAGTTTTGAAACTCATCAACATAAAGAAAAAAATCCCGTCTTTCTTCTTCTTTTTGAAAGCTACGGTTCATGGCTGAGAGTTGAATTTGGGTAATAATCATTGCACCAAGAAGAGAAGCATTATCTTCGCCTAATTTTCCTTGAGATAAATTTAAAATTAAAATTTTTCCTTGATCCATAATCTCTTGCAAATTTACAGTTGAACGAGCTTTTCCAATAATATTTCTTATCATTTTTGAGGTGACAAATTGGCCGACTTTATTTTGAATTGGCGAAATTGCCTCAGCTTTAAGACGATCAGGCATTTTGGCAAATTCTTTTTCCCAAAAAGCTTTTAAAACAGGATCTTTTAATTGGCTGATAATTTTTTTCCGATAATCATTGTGAGCTAATAAAGATAAAACATCGGTTAAAGTGGCATTTGGAGTCTCAAGAAGAGTCAAAATTACATTTCTTAAAATATACTCAAGCCTTGGTCCCCAGCTGTCTTTGTAAAGTTTATAAAAAATTGAGACAATTCCTGAGGCAACTAAATCTTTTTGTTGTTGATTATGAACCTCTAGAACATTTAAAGAAAAAGGTCTTTCTGTGTCAAAAGGTTCAAGATAAACAACATCATTAATTCGGCGCTTGGGAATATAATCTAATATTGTTTCTGATAAATCGCCATGAGGATCAATTATGCCGATACCTCTATCTTTTCTTATATCATCAATTGCCATATTGGCAATAAGAGTTGATTTTCCAGCACCTGTTTTTCCAATAATATATATATGTTTTCTTCTATCGTTATTTTTTATTCCAAAAATAATTTCTTTATTTTTAAAATCAGTTTTAGCAAAAAAATTAATTTTATTTTTTTCTTCTTCAGTTATATTTTCAAAAACAATCGGCAGATTTTCCGGTGGTTCGCCTTTTAAAGTTTTTCCCCAGGCAATGTTTTTTATACCAGATAAAAGATATCCGGGCGGATGCCAAAGAGTAGCTAATTCTTGAGCATTAAGTATCTGAGATTGTTTTTCAAAATATGGAAAAGAACGTTTTTTTATTTTTTCTAAAAGCCAGTCTTTAAAAAAAAGAGGTTTGTTAAATGACAGCTGATTGCCTTCACCTAAAGAAAATGATCCAAATGTTCCAGCTAAATTTAATAAAAAAGGATAAGGATCAATTGATTTTTCAGATGAACAAACAATAAGCCTAATAGCTGTTTTTCCTCCTTGAAATCCAGCTTTTTTCAACATAATTTTTTCTAAAGGATTGCGGGTGTATCTTCCTGAGTTTGAATCATAGTGCATTTTTGAGGCTTCTGATGTAGTTTGATCTTGCCAGTTAGTTGAGGCTTGGGTTAAAACAATTTGAATTAAAAACTGAAGGTTGTTTGGTTGTTTTGATAAAAATCCAAGAAGCGAAGACAAAGGATCAACATCTCGAAAATCTTGATATGTTTTTATTGGATAGTAAAAACCATTAGTCAAAATCATTTCGCCGACTGCTTTTTTTTCTTGTTTTAAAATAATATCTAAAGGATCAGTTGTTTGGGCGATTTTTGCTTGAGGATAAGATGATGATATAAGGCTTTGGATTAATGTTTTTTTTGATTCTTCACAAGTAATATAAAAATAAATTGTTTGATTAAGATAATAAATTTCAAAAGAATAAACAGCTGGCCAGCCAAAAATAAATCTTTTCCACAAAGGCACATATTGATAGGGAACAAGCGAGGCAAATATTTGGCTTGAAGCTTCAATTGGAGTTTCATCATCTTTTGGATTTCTTATTTGAAGATGAATTAATTTTTTCATATTTTATAAGTATAGAAAAAACTAAAAAATAATGCAAAAAGATTTTTTTATTGATTTTTTTAAAATTTTTTTTAATATTTTAATATTGATATATTTAATAACGATCGCCATCAAATATATCAAAGTTTATAACTTTTGTTTATCTTAATTTTGTAAATTTTTTTAATAATTCGTAAAAAGTGATATATTGAAAAAAATTTATTGTTTTAAAGCTTTAAGATACTATTTTTGTAGGTTATAACCTACTGAATTAATCTTCTTATTTCGCTATTATACTTCATAAAATAATTATGAGAGGCAACTTCTATTATAAAAGATTGGGCAATAATATTTTAAAATGGAGAAAAGAAAGAAATTTATCCCAGCAAGAATTAGCTTCTCTTTCTGATACAGATCGAAGCTATTTGGCAGAAGTTGAGGAGGGCAAAGCCAATCCTTCGCTTAAATTCCTAAACAAAATCGCCAAGGCTTTAAGGATTGATTTGAAGGAGCTGGTGAAGAATTTATAATAAAGCTAAAAATCTTCAATAGGAATTCTTTTGTTTAAAAATTTTTATAAATGTTATAATAATCTATATGAATAAAATAATACTAAAAATTATTCCAATTTTAAAAAAATATGGCGTAAGCCGAGCCTCCTTATTTGGATCTTTAGTTAGAGGAGATAATACAAATAAAAGCGATATAGATATTCTTATTGAGCCGGCAAAAGGAACAACTTTATTTGATTTAGCTGGTATGCAGATTGAGCTTCAAAAAGCAATAAAAAAACCTATTGATTTAGTGACTTATTCTAGTATTAATCCAAAACTAAAAAAAATTATTTTAAAAGATGAAAAATTAATTTATGAAAAAAAAATAATAAGATTTTTTTACTTCACATTTTGGAAGCGATAGAAAATATTGAGGAATATGTAAAATATTTTTCTTCTGAAGAAGAATTTGTTTCTGATAAAAAAACTTGCGATGCTGTTTTGAGAAATTTTGAAATTATTGGCGAGGCAGCAAAAAAGTTAAACGATGATTTAATAAAAAATAATCCTGATATTGAATGGGAGAAGGTGATTGGAATGAGAAATTTTATTATCCATGAATATTTTGGAGTGATTTAAAAATTGTTTGGTCTACAATTAAAAAAGATCTGCCTAATTTTAAAAAAAACATAAAAAAAATTTTAAAAAACATCTAATCTTTTTCTTAAGTTTCTAAACAAAATTGCTAAGGCTTTAAATATTGATTTGAAGGAGCTGGTGAGGAATCTTTGAATTTGAAAAAAATATATATCAGACTAAAAATTAATAATCCAAACCCCAAAAACTGCAGATATTGCGGCAAGAAAACTATTATAATGTTAGAAGTTAGATGTTTATTGTTAGACGATATTTTCCACCCATTCGCCCAGTTATTTACCAATACGTGTTCTTTTATCTCTTTGCCAAAAACAAAAGGAAAAAGCTTGTAGACTTGACATTTGAAACTTGAGTTTTGACAGTT
>JAOAFI010000009.1 GCA_026416375.1 Patescibacteria group bacterium
TATGAAAAAACAAAAAATCCCAAAAAATGTTTTTATTTTAAGTATTGTTTCTTTTTTTAATGATATTGCTTCAGAAATGGTCTACCCAATTGTTCCAATTTTTCTAACTTCAGTTTTAAAAACATCAACAAGTATTGTTGGACTAATCGAAGGAATTGCCGAAGCAACTGCCGCTATCACTAAATTCTTATTTGGTTATTGGTCAGATAAGATTAAAAAAAGAAAACCATTTGTTATTTTGGGTTATACTTTTAGTTCTTTTTCAAAAGGATTAATTGCTTTAGCTTATTTTTGGCCTTTAGTTCTTTTTTCAAGATTTTTAGATCGTTTAGGCAAAGGCTTAAGAACTGCTTCCCGCGATGCTTTACTTTTACAAAATACAAATGAAAAAAATAAAGGTTTTATTTTTGGTTTTCATCGATCTTTTGATTCTGCCGGTGCAGTATTAGGACCAATTTTAGGACTAATTTTAATTTATTTTTTTGCTAATAATTTAAGACTTATTTTTTATTTGGCGATGATTCCTGGATTAATTGGTGTTTTGCTTTTGATTTTATTTGTTAAAGAAAAAAAAGTTCAAATAAACAAAAAGACTGAAAAAATTGATTTTTCTTTAAAAAACCTTGATAAAAAAATTAAATTTTTTATTATTGTTTCAGTGATTTTTGCTTTAGGAAACAGCTCTGATGCTTTTTTGATTTTGCGGGCTAAAAATCTAGGATTAACTACCCAACTATCAATTTTAGCTTATGTTTTGTATAGTTTAGTTCAAACTATTTTTTCTGTATATTTAGGTAAACTTTCTGATAAAATCGGCCATAAAAAAATGTTTTCTTTTGGTCTTTTAATTTTTTCCTTGGTTTATTTTTCTTTTGGATTTATTAAAAATTCCCTTTACTTTTGGTTTTTATTTCCACTTTATGGACTTTATATTTCAGCTACTGACGGCGTCTCAAAAGCATATTTGGCTGAATTTATCAAAGAAAAACAAGCTGGTTCAATTTTTGGCTTGTATCAGATGATTATTGCTTTTGCCACATTTTTTGCTTCTTGGTTTGGGGGAATTTTATGGGCAAAAATATCGCCTTCTGCTACCTTTTATTTTGGAGCAATAATGAGTCTTTTAGCTTTTTTGATGCTAAGCGCTGGAAAAATAAAATATAAAATTTAATTAATGATGATGGGCTTTTTCATATTCTTCTGCTTCTTTTTTATCTTTGTGAATTGTTCCGTCTGGATGATTTGGCGGAGAATAAATTGTATAAAGTTTAAGTTCTTTTTGAGAAATATTTAAAACATTGTGCCAAGTTCCAGCTGGAATAATAAAAACCTCATCTTCTCCAACAATAAATTCTTCTTCTCCGTTGTTGACAATTATCTTTGCTTGTCCTTGCTCTATTCTAAAAAACTGGTCAACGTTTTCATGAATCTCATTGCCAATTTCCTCTCCTGGCAAAAGCGACATAACAACAAGCTGGCTATGACTGCCTGTAAATAAAACTTTTCTAAAAAAATTGTTTTCAAGAGTTTCTTTTTCAATGTTTGAATGATATATTTTCATAATTTTAAAAAAATAAACTAATAATAATTAAAATCATATTCTTTTTTTATCAAATTTACAAGTATTAATTCCAAAAAAAGTATACAATCCACAAAAACCTAATAAAGCTGTAATAATTAAAATAAATCCAAAACCAAATAAAAACCATCTTAATAATGAATCAATTAAAATAGAAATAAAAATCATTAAAATTCCTAAAATTATTCTGATTTTTTTATCAATTGTTCCAACATTTTTTTCAAGTTTCATATAATAAAAAACTTTTAATTTATTTTAAAATTTCTTCAAGTCTTGTCTTATCAAATCCAATAATATATTCTTCTTCGTTGTTATCATAAACAATTTCTGTTACTGGTACGCCCATTTGGCCGGTTTTTCTTATCATTTCTTCTCCTGCTATAGGATTTAAATCAACATAAACATGATCATATTTTACTTTTTTACTATCAAGCCAAGAAGCTTCCATTTTGCAATAAGGACAACTCATTGTTGCATAAAGTTTAATTCTTTTTACTTTTAAAGGCCCAACTCCACAAGATTCATTAATAATTGACTTTAATATATTTTCTGCTTTTTGAGAAAGATCAATTAAGGCTGGATTGTCAGTTAGTTTTCCAATTAAATTAGGATTACCAACACCAACCATTATTTCGTCATTTCGATTAAGAATAACTATTGAACAAGGCATCAAACCAAAAAAATTTTTATCAGAAGCAATAAGATTACTTATCCAATCTTGATTGCAAATATTTAAAACAACTCCTTGTTTATTATTGAGATCAATTTGAGATAAAATTTTAAAATTATTTTTATTTATTTTTTCTTTTAAATTTTCTAGAGTTTTTTGAAAATCAAAATTAGATTTTCGAAAATAAGCTAAATTCATAAATTTTTTAAATAAACTAATAATTTTTCAGATAAGATTCCTAAAGATTTTTTTGTTAATTTATAATAAATTTCTTTTCCTTTTTTTTGACAAACAACTAATTTAAAAAGTTTTAATTTTGATAAATGTTGAGAAACAGCAGATTGCGACAAACCACAATTTTTAATAAGTTCAGTAACATTTTTTGGTTTTTGTTTAAGACAAGTCAAAAGCTTAAGTCTTGCTGTTGATCCAAAAATAAGAGCTTTATCTGTTTTCATAAATATATATTAGTATATTCTAATATATTTGTCAAGAATAAAATAATTAGATTATCTAATTTTTTGATGTTATAATATTTTTCTTATGCTAAAAAATAAGTCTCTTTTGACAATCTTTATTATTATTTTTGTTGATCTTTTTGGTTTTGGCTTAATTCTTCCTCTTCTTCCCTTTATTGCTCAAAAATATCAAGCTTCCTCTCTTACAATCGGTTTTTTAACCGCTACATATTCTTTTTTTCAATTTATATCTTCTCCAATACTGGGAAGATTGTCTGACAGATATGGAAGAAAAAAATTATTAATTATTTCTCAATTTGGTTCAATGATTGGATATATAATTTTAATTTTTGCTCATAATCTTCCTCTGCTTTTTTTATCAAGAATTATTGATGGCATAACTGGCGGAAATATATCTGTTGCTCAAGCATATATTGCTGATGTCACAGATAAAAAAATAGAGCTCAAGGAATGGGATTAGTTGGCGCTGCTTTTGGACTTGGATTTATTTTTGGACCAGCTCTTGGAGGATTGCTTTGCAGAATTTCTTATTCAACTCCAGCTTTAGCAGCATCAATTGTTTCTTTTATTACTATTTTAATGACTTCTTTATTTTTAAAAGAAACTATTGATGTAAAAAAGCAGATTAATAAAATAAAGAATAAATTTAATTGGAAAAATTTTGAAAAAATTTTAAAAAAATCACCAATAAATTTATTAATAATTGTCTTCTTTATAGTTAATTTAGCTTTTTCTTCATATCAAGGAATTTTTGCTTTATATAGCGAAAAAAAATTTAATTTTGGACCTGATAAAAATGGTGTTATTTTTGCTTACATCGGCATTTTGGTTGTTTTGGTTCAGCTTTTTATTATGCCTTTTTTTGTAAAAAAACTTAAAGAAAAAAAAGTAATGAGTATTGGCCTTTTTTTGATGTTTATTTCTTTATTTTTAATTTCTTTTGCTAAAAATGTATTTTTTTTAATAATTACTATGACTCTTCTTCCTTTTGGTAATGGTTTTTTTAATCCAACAATTCAGGCTCTGGCTTCAGAAAATATTTCAAAAGAAGAATATGGAGAAACTTTAGGTTTAATGCAAGCTTTTGGATCTGTTGGAAGAATACTTGGACCAATT
>JAOAFI010000037.1 GCA_026416375.1 Patescibacteria group bacterium
TTGAGCATATAAAGTTCTCTCAAGTTTTCGTTTGCCTAACATCGCCTCATTAAGAAGATCCTGATAAAATTTTTCAGTTAAAAGCTGTTTTAGTTTTAAATATTGCTCCCATAAAATTCTGGTAATTTCAAATTTTTTGCCCGCTGGCTCTTTGAAAAAATCAGAAGCTAAATAATCCAAAAACTCCTTGTCAAGACCCAATATCTTGGCCAAATCAACAAGATTTTTTTCTGGTTTTTGATCTTTATTTTTATTATTCATAGTTTTATTTTAATAAAAATTATTCATAAAATGCTTCATCGTTTACATTACGGAGAACTTGCTGCTCCGCCCGCTTTCCCCCCAGGTTGTTGTTGATTGTTTTGATCAGGTTGTTGTTCAATTTTTTGAGATGGCTGTTCGCCTATTTTTCTTAATCCAAAAACATTTCTTTTCCAAGCTTCTATTAATTGTTTAATTAATTCTGAATTATTTTCAATTTGCAATTCAGACAGTTTTAATCCTCCAAAAAATTCACCGTCTACAAACAAACTTTTAATTTGTTCTATTTTTTTTCTTTTTTCATCACTTAATTCAGGAATTATCAAATAATCTTCGCCAAATAAAATATATACCAATTGCATTGCTTTTTTGTGATTTTCTCCTTCTCCTCCTAAACCTTTCCAAACTTCTTCATTATATTCTAACTCTTTTCCTTTCATAACCTCTTCAAGTCTTGCTTGCATTTTTGACTGCACTTCCCAAGCGTTTTCCGATTTGCTTCCCCAAGCAATTTGAAGAGCCTCAAACTGAGACATAATTATTTCTGTTTTTTCAGGAGATTTATTTTCTATTTCTCTAATTATATCTTCAATTTTTTTTCGTTTTTTATTTCCATTTTCATCTGTTTTTACTATTTCTATATTTGATTCATTACATAAAGAATAAAAAAGATTTTCTTCTTGAATTATCAATGCTTCTGTTTTTAAAAAATTAATTAAATTAGAATAAGAAGAAGGCAAACTTTCTAAATTAATATCTCTTTTTCCTTGTATACGACTTATTTTTAATAAATCTAAAATATAATCAGTTAAGTTTAATTGTTTTTTTAATTCTTCTAATTGTGATCTTTTGCTTGTTATTAATGATTGTAAAGATTTAATGCTTTCATTTTGTGTATTTCTATTACCTCCGCCTGAGGTAATTTCAATTATTTTATTTTCTAATGAAATAATTTGTTCTTCAATATTTTTTATTCTTCCAGCAATAGTTCCTTCCTTAGGAGAATTTTTGTCAGCATTATCGCCATAAAGATAATTATTAATTTTTTTATAACCAATAATAGATTCTAATGTTTCTCCTTTTAATAATCTTAAAAAATTATCTGAACCTCCAATTAAATCTCTTAATTCAGGCGGTAAACTATTTAATAAAGAATCTAATTCTGAATCACAATCTAATCTATAAAAATCTCTTTCTTTTATTAATCTTTGAATTTTTTGATATCTTTCTTTAATGCTTGTTAAAGAATCAACTGAAGAAGGTGTTTCTGTTTTTTGCTGAGTTATTCTATTTTTTTCTTCTTCTAATTTTCCTTTTATAAGCTTAACAACAAGCTCAGAATCTTCTTGAGATGCCTGTTCCTCCAATCTTTTTCTTGTCTCTTCTTGCATGCCAGTAATAATATCCTTAACATCTCTTTGAGAAATTTCTAAATCAGCATTTAATACCTGTTCTCTTGTTATTGAAGGCTTTCCAGTTACAGAAGCTACTTCATTATAAACCAATAAATAATCATCAATTAAATTATTAATTACTCTCAAAGCAAAATTTCTTTCATCTGCTTTTTTTGGATCACTAC
>JAOAFI010000010.1 GCA_026416375.1 Patescibacteria group bacterium
ACTTTTTTAACTATAAAAACTTCAAAAAAAAGATTAAATGAAGAATTAGAGCGTCTTGTTGATAAAAAAATAATTATTAAAATAAAAGTTCCTAAAGAAAATTGCTTTAGATATACTGTAGGGGAGTATAGTATAAAATCAAAAATTAATCTGCCAACTGGCGAAAAAAATGACAATTTAAAATTTAAAATTAAAAATTTTAAAAAAAGACATCTTGCTTCTGAGAAAAAACTAAAAAATTGGAGATTTAGATTATATATCAAACTTCTTTCTTTTTTTTCTCAAATAAAGTTCGTTGGTTTATCTGGGTCTTTAGCAATGATGAGTGCGAAGAAGGATGATGATATTGACTTATTTATTATTACTGCCAAGAATCGTCTTTTTACCGGCCGATTTTTAGCTTTAATTTTTGCTTATCTTATAGGTCTAAAAAGAAAAAAGGGCGTTTTTAAAGCTCCTAACAAAGTCTGTTTAAATTTGTTTTTTGATGAGTCAGATTTGCAGGTGCCAAAATTTAAACAGACAGAGTATGTTGCTCATGAGGTTTTACAGATGAGGCCGATTATTTCAAAGGACAATACATATCAAAGATTTTTAACAGCAAATCAATGGGTGTTTAAGCTCTTTCCAAATGCCTTAACTGTTTTAAAATTGAAAATTAAAAATTTAAAATTTAGTAAAAATTATAAATTTAAAATTGAAAATTTTGGAGATTGGGTGGAAAATTTGCTTAAAAAATTTCAACTTAGCTTGATAAACAAACATAGGACTTCTGAGATTATTACAGATTCCCAGCTTTGGTTTCATCCTGTTGATTTTGAAAAAAAGATTAGATCTCTTTCATAATACAAGTTCCAAGACCAGCTGCTTCCATCTGATCCATAATCTCTTCAGCTCGTTTTTGATCAACTCCAAGCTCTTTTGCCAATTGCAAAGCAGAGATTTCATCATATTTATCCATTATCTCAACTGCTTTTGAGAAAAGAGGATCTTTTTTTATTGTTTTTGGCGCAGTTGATTCTGATGCTGGCGCTGGATTTTCAAGATCTTTTAAACGATTTTCAATATTATCAAGTTTTTTCAAAATGATTTTTATAGCATTATCCATAGGATTATTATAATAATTAAACTTTGAATAGTAAATAGTAAAAATTGATATAATTTAATTAGCTCCGATGCTGGAATTGGCAGACAGGTACGCTTCAGGAGCGTATGCTTGAAAAAGCGTGGAGGTTCAAATCCTCCTCGGAGCACTAATCCGCCAACTGGCGGGAAAAATTTAAAAATCAAAAGTAAAAATCTAAAATTCAATTTCTTTCTTTTTATTTATATTAAATTTTTTTAAATTCTTAAGAACAAAGATATAAAATGATAAAATTCTAATTTTTTTGATTTTTTTAAGATTTTTAAATATAATATTTTTTGATATAAATATACGCGGTCGCGTGCATTTATATCAAACCTAAAAATTTTTATAAATTAATTTTTATAAAAAAATGGAAACTCATAAGGTTAAAAGGCAGCTTAAAAGGGTTTTAATTTTTTCATTGGCTTTTATTTATGATCAATATCAAAAAATGTCAATAAAAAGCTTTTATAGAATGCTTTATATGCCTGGATATGGAAGCAGAAAAAGTTTTCTTCAATTACTAAGCAGATCAGAAAAAATAGGGGATATAAAAAGAGAAAATATCAACGGAGATATTTATCTTAAATTAACCTCAGAAGCAGGAAGTTTTTTTAATGAAAAAATATCTTTGAAAAAAATATCTGAAAAAGAATGGGATGGTTATTGGCGGTTGGTGATTTTTGATATTAATGAAACTGCTAAATCAATAAGAGATGGATTAAGAAAAAAATTGAAACAATTAGGTTTTAGCATGTGGCAAGAATCAGTATATATCACCCCTCATCCAATAATTGACGAGATAAATGAATATTTAAAAACAAAAAATCTTTTTCCAAAAGTTATTTGTCTTGAGGCAAAAACAATTGGTGTAAAAAATCATAGAGGATTTGCTTGGATTATATACAATCTTAAATCATTGAATGAAAAATATTTAAAATTAATTAATTTATTAAATCTTTATTTAAAAGATTTTAAAAGCAAAAAGATAAACAAAAAAGAGTTTTTAAAAGAATTTAAAGAAATTTTTCAGTCTTATCAAGAGCTAGTGATTAGCGATCCTTTTCTTCCAAAAGGTTTAGAGCCGGAAAATTGGCCAAGAGAAAAATTAAAAAGAAAAATATTAAAAATCATTGAAGACTCTGATTTTTTTTGAATAATTTTAAAGCATTTTTCATTTTTATTGATAATTCTTATTGATGATTATTTGATATAAATATACGCGGTCGCGTGTAATTATATCAAAGCTATTATTAAGGATATTGAGGGTAATGTATTTTATAAATTTATTTTAAGATATATTTTGAAATAAATAGGTTAAATGAATAGTTTTAAATGGTTTAATTAAAATTAATGTTTTAATTAGATTTATTTATTCAAATTTAGTAAAATTTGATTTTAGGATTAATGATTTTAAGATTTAAAAAAACTAAAGATTTTTAAAAGAATATTTTAAAAAGGAGGAGTCGCATAGCTTGGTCCATTGCGAGGGTTTGCTAAACCCTTGAGCCCTAAAGGCTCGCGTGGGTTCGAATCCCACCTCCTCCGCTATTTTTTTTATTTTTAAATTGATTAAGAATTTTTAAAAATTAATTTTCTATGCAATCAATAAAAACATTTTTTTACTCTTTTAAAAAATCATTGTTTGATTTTAATTATTATCAAGAGATTAAAGAGGTGAAATTTAGTTTTTGTTTTAAATATCTTTGGTTTTTATTTTTTATCTTAACTTTTTTTTCCTCATTTTTTCTTATTGGAAATTATATAACAGCTAGGCCAGAAATAAAATCTACAATTAGCAAAATAATAAATTTTGCTGACGATTTTTATCCTGAAGAATTAGAAATAAAAATTAAAAATGGAGAATTATCAACAAACGTGAAAGAACCATATGTTTTAAAAAAAACCAACAGTAATTCAGAAAAGAAAAATTTAATTGTAATTGATACAAATGGATTAATTGAAAATTATCCTGATTATAACACTTATATTTTGCTTACAAAAAAAGCACTTGTTTATCCCTCAAAAACATCAGAAGAAAAAATCAGCCAGACATCAGTTTTTTATTTTAAAAATCTTAAACAAGATTTAACAATAAACAAAAAAAATTATGACTCTTTTATTAAAAAAATAAAGCCCTATGCTCAAAAAGGAATATTTTTTATTGATGGATTAGTTATTATTATGATAGTTTTGTTTTTAATCTTTGCTCCATTAGTAAGAGTAATGTCGACTTTTTTTGG
>JAOAFI010000044.1 GCA_026416375.1 Patescibacteria group bacterium
CATTTAATACCTGTTCTCTTGTTATTGAAGGCTTTCCAGTTACAGAAGCTACTTCATTATAAACCAATAAATAATCATCAATTAAATTATTAATTACTCTCAAAGCAAAATTTCTTTCATCTGCTTTTTTTGGATCACTACTAAACAAAACTTCTTCTCCGCTTAAATATAAATATTGATTAATAAAACCCCAGTCAATATTATTTCCGGTTTTTTGTGTTAATTTATAAATTGCTATCGTTGTCTCTTTTGGATCGTTTTTTTTGTGAAGAATCTCTGCTTTTCTTAAAACTTTTCTTTTAAATTCTTCAAATTCTTCTTGATTTAAAGACCTCTCTCCAAATTCAAAAATCCACCAACCTCTTTTTTTTATTAAATGGCTATAAATAGGTTTTCCTTTGGCTCCTGAATAAGCTAATTTATACTCTTCATATGTCATTTTCGAAAAAATATCAGTATCAAAAACTATATCCGAAGTGCCATCTGAATTTTTAGCAATTCTAAAACAATTGTTAAATCCAAAACCTTCTATTAAATCTCTAATTTCTGGAACATTTTGTAATTGCTGTAATTCTTTTTTTTCTTCAGGTGTTAATTCTTCTTGAGATGTAGTTGGCAATAATTCTTGAAATCCAATACCTTGAGCAATTTTTCCTCTTATAATATCAAATGATCTTAAACCAATTAAAATTGCTCTTTCTGGATTATCTTCAAACAATTTATTTGCTCTTTTTTCAATCTCTTGAAGTACTTTAGTTTTTTGTTCAGGAGTAAGATTATCCCATGGTAAAAAACTAGAATTATTTTGGCCTTGTTGTTGATCTTTAGGCCAAAATGATTCAATTCCTAAAGCTTGACCTAATGCTTGCAAATCAGAATCAGTAGTTTCAATTAAATTAAAACTTTCAGGTCTTAAAGCAATTCTTAAAAGAGTTCTTTTAGCTATATCAAGCGCTTCTTGAGATACTTTTGCTTCCGTTGTAATTGGTTTTTCTCCAAGAGTTGCTTTTTTTTGCATTTCTTCAGGTGTTGAAGCAGGCATACCAAGAATATCTCTCCATAAATGAGAAGTTTCAGTTTTTGCTTCAGTTTTTGCTTTAGCTGATGGTTGTTGTGATTCACCCGCTCCTACATTTTGATTATTTAAATCATTTGCAGGTGCTGATTTTATTTCTGCATCTACTAATTGTGACATAATTTGATTTTATTTGAATTTTTTTATGGTTTCAAGTAGTATAAATATGTATGGAAAATCAACCAACACCCTCTCCAACACCAGCAGAAGCTTCAAGAAACCCTGAAACAATAGCGAAACCTATTGAAATGGTTACAAGAGCTATTGGCAATAGAATTAAAAAAGAAGCTTCTCAAGCTCCACCAGAACAAAGAGAAAGATTTCAAAATCTTTATGTTCTTTTAGGAATAAAAGAAGATGGTTCTTTATCTTCAGAAAGAACTTTACCTTTTAATAAAGATGACGAAATTATATTTGATGTTACGCTTAGAGATAATCCAAATTCTCCCGAAAGAAAAAAAACCATAATAATGATAAAAGAACAAATAACTGATGAAAATAATAATCCAAGAATACAAGTAAGAACTTTTGAAGCAAAAAAAGAAGAAAATGGTCAGTATACACGAGGCGAAGAAGTCTTCATTACAATTACAAAAGATGAAAAAGGAAATATTTCTAGAATTGATGTTGATGATGAAAAAAGTTTAAAAGAAAAAGAGGGAAATAATACAAGCGATTCTTCAGCTCAAGCAGAATCTCCTCAACAACAACCAACAGAACAATCAAAAGAAGAAGATCAAAAACCAGCAGAAACTCCCCCTCAGAAAAAAGAAATGGAAACTGAAGAAATCCAAGTAAATAACATTTTATCAGAAGAAGACGCAAAAGAATTTACTTTTTTTTGTTTAACAGAGGGTATTACTTTTTCTGGAATTAAATTAACTGCTGAACAACGTCAAACAATAAGACAAATACTTAAAGGCGAAGAGCCTAATCCTGCTTCTCTTGAATCCCTTGCTTCTGCTTTTGGATTTGTTACGCCAAGTTTTTTAAGAGAAGCTTTTACTCCTTTGGTATCTCTTGAAATAGGAGGACAAAAAATAACAGATTTAGAAGCAATAAAAGGATATTTAGGAAGAAAAAAAGAACAAGAATTAACCCCTGAAGAACAAAGAGTTCAAAAAATAATACAAGCAATAGATAAAATAGACAAAATACCTCAAACTCCAATTCTTTCTGGAAAAGAAGTAATAGAAATTCTTCAAACTATTAATCCTGATTTTTTTGGTAAGAAAAACGCCGATGATATCAAATTAGATGATCTTTTAAAAGCTACTTATGAAAAAATCCCAGGAAAAAAACGACAACAAATAAAAGAAGCAGTATCACAACAAACTAAAACTGCTGAAGTTGGAAAAAGCCAAACAAACCAAAATCAAACCGAACCAAAAACAGAACAACAACCGCCAACAGAAGAAGAAATTCTTAAAAAAGAAATCTTAAGGCAACTGGGTATTGAACCAGCAAATATAGAAGGATTATTAAATAAAAGCCTTGCTTCTATAATAGACGAACATAATCAACAAATAGAAAAAGCAGAAGAAGGACCTTTAACACCTGAAAAATTAAAAGATATAGCTGATTTATTTTCAGAACATAAAGAACTTATAGAAGAATATCGGCAATTAATAGAAAAACGTCTGAATACAGCTGGAAAAATTGGTCTTGGTTTTGGCTTGGTTTTATTAATGCTTATCTATGCTTCTTCAAAAGACAAACAAGGACCAATGGGGCATTAAAGATATTAAAGAGGACAGTCTCTTTAAGGACTGTCCTTAATAAAAAAATCTATGAAAGAAATATTGCTTTTTTTAACTTTAATAATTTCTATTTTTATTGCCAATCAAATCTCTCTTAAAAAACTTTATTTATTCTTTTTAAAAACTTTTAAATCAGAAAAAACTGCTAAAATTATAATTACAATTTTGTTTTTTCCAGGAACAATAATCCATGAACTCTCTCATTTTTTAACTGCTATTATTCTTTTTCAAAAAATTCATTCTTTTGAAATTCTCCCCTCTTTTGAAAAAAATCAATTAGTTTTAGGAAGTGTCAGATATTATAAAACTGATTTTTTAAGAGGAATAATTATTGGCATTGCTCCTTTTTTTGTAGGCCTTTTATCTCTTTATTGTTTAAATTATTTTAACATCTTTCCAGCTGGTAATATTGGCCTAAATATATTTTTTGGTTATCTTGTTTTTGTTATTTCCTCAACTATGTTTTCTTCAAAAAAAGATCTTGTTGATTTAATCTATATTATTCCTCTAATATTAATCATTCTTTTTGCTTTTTATATTTTTAATTTAAGGCTTGAAATCAATCCAAAAATAATAGAAGAAATCGTTTTTAATATCTCCCAATTTTTAAAACCAATTAATCTCTATCTTCTTTTAAGTTTAATAATCAATCTTTTTGTTATTTTAATCTTTTTTTAATCTCTTTTAAAAATAATATTTTAAATGTTTTTTTAGATTCCCGCCTAAAGCGGGAATGACAGAGAAAAAAAAGGGGGAGACAAAATAATTCAAAATTCATCCGCTAGTTAGCGGAGCCAGTTGGCGGACAAAACTAAAAACTTAAAACTAAAACAATAAAACCCGCTAACCCGCAAAACCCACAAAACTCTCTAAATAAACTAAGGACAGTCCTCAGGAGGACAGTCCTCAATAAAACCCGCAAAACTTTCTAACCTTCTAAACTCATAAACTAAATAATAAACTTGAAAAAATAATTTTTAATAAATTATTTTTTATTTAATAATTAATAATTAATAAATTAATAATCTAATAGAAATTGAAAATTGAAAATTAAAAATTAAAAATTAAAAATAATATATTTATGT
>JAOAFI010000048.1 GCA_026416375.1 Patescibacteria group bacterium
TCTTTTTTTCTTTCTTGTAATCATTGCTTGAAGCCAACTAGAAGATTCACCAACTTTTGCTCTTAATGCTTTAAGTAAATTCAAAACAATCTCTAAAAATCTAACATGATATATTCCTGGTTTTTCTGAAATTTCATTAACAGCTAAGGCTTCAACATCTTTCACCTGAGAAAGCAAAGTGGCATTGGATTTTTTAATAAGTTCAATCTCTTTTTTAATCATTTCGGTTAATTCTTTTATCTGGCGTTTAATAAGAGTTGTCTCATAATATTCTTGATAGCTAAAAACTCTTTTTTCTTTTTGAACTTGTTTTTTTGCTTCTTTGATTATCTGTTCTGAAGTTAATTTTTCATCTTCTTGATTAATTTCAGATTTATATCCTCCAACAAATTGATCAACTATTCCGCTTCCAATATCAGCAATTGCCTTAGCAGTACCTTTTATTGTATTTGAACCAACATCTCTAATAGCCTCAAGAGGATTTTTATATAAATTTTGTCCAGTTTTTTTTTGACTGGTTGATTTTACCATTTTTTTATTATACTACAGGATAATTAAGTAATCAAGAGTCTTTTGTTTGCGAAGAATTGAAGCATAATAATAACTGTTTTGTCGGGCAATTTCTTTTTGTTTTTCATCAGTAATGCTACTAAATATTTTTTCTAAATCAGAGGTTTCAACTTTTATATTTTCTTTATCAGCAATTTCATTTAAAATAAACTCAAGTTTATAAGTATCTTCAATCTCTTTTCTATAAGAATTTTTAAGTTGATCCATGGTTGTGTTTTTGGATTTTAAATAATCTTCAGTAGTCAAACCAATTTTTCTTATATCATCAACCAAAAGAGCTAATCTATGATTAAGTTCTTCATCTAAAATAAGATCAGATATCTCAATCTCAACTTCCTTAAGAAGAGCTTCAAGAATTTTGTTTAAAAGTATAGTGCTGTCTTTTTCTTCAGGTTTTTTTTCTTTGTCTTTGCCAGGCACCCAGATATCTGGTTTTTTTTCTTTTGCTTTAATATCCTTGACAATTTTTTTGTAATCTTTTAAATTAATTGCCGGCCGAAGAGCAATAGTGATTTTTATCTGCCAATCTTCACCGTCTTTAGCTTTGACAAACTCAATTTTTGGATTGTAAATAGGAGATAAAGACTCTTTTTTAACAATTTCAGAGTAAATTTCAGGCAAAATTTTTCTTAAAGCTTCTTCAAGAATCTGTTCGTCTTTAAGATGTTTTTTGGCGATAGAAGAGGGAACTTTGCCTTTTCTAAAACCTTCAACAACCAGTTCTTTTTGAAGTCGAGAAAAAGCTTCTTCTTTTTGTTTTTTTAAATAAGAGGCAGGCAAAACAACCTCAACTTCAGCTGTGTTTTTAGGCATTTTTTTTAGTTTGTAAGTATACATTAGATTATAATTCTACAGGAAATTTTTCAGAAAGCAATAATATTTTTTCTTCTTCTTTTTTAAACTCTTTAATAAACCAATTAACTCTTTGAGCCCAGGTCGGACTTTCTGAATAAACTGGACCAATCGCCTCAACTGAATAAAGCTTCCATTTGTTAAGATAGTTGTTTCTTAAGCCTTTGCCAACAGTGTCAATAGCATCTGCCCAGTCTTTAAACATAATGTAGCCTCCTCCCCAGCCAAAAGGATTATATGATCCAGGCCAGATAAACTTTCCAAAAGTTGATTCTAATCCAGCAATTGAAGGAAGAAGATAACAATCTAAATCATATCTTTGACAAGTATTGACGAAATTTTTTTCTTCACCCAAAAGAGGAGAATTATAGCGTTCTAAAACATTTTTAATCACAATTTCTTTAACTTTATATATTTGATTTTTTTCTTTGTTTTTATCTATTTTTAAACTATAACTAAGTTGAGCTGATGAACCACTAGCAATATTTTGAGCATGAACTTTTTTTACAAAAATAAAAAATATAAATCCTGTAATAAAAATTAAAAAGATTATTTTTCTCATAAAAAAAATCCTAAAGCTTTTCTAAAAATTAGAAAAACCTTAGGATCTAATAAGTATTATAGCATAAAACTATAGGGAAGTCAAATAAATTAAGTCAATATTCAATAAATTAATAAATCAATAATAATCAAAAACCGCTTAATTCTTGTTCCGATCGAAACAATAATTAAGACACTGTTTGTCTTTTAGATTGATATTATAAGCAAAATTAAAATTAAAA
>JAOAFI010000003.1 GCA_026416375.1 Patescibacteria group bacterium
ATTAATAATTAATCCTTGATTTTTTGAATTTAATCCTGCTTTAAGAGTTTTTTTCAAATCGCCTCCCTGAGATCCAATGCCTGGAACAAGAATAAAAATTTTGTCACCAATAATTTCTCTTACTCTTTTTAATTCTTGATAATATGTAGCTCCAACTACTAAACCGCAGTTTTTATTTTTATTCCAAATTTTACTTATTTTATAAGCAATATACTCATATAAATATTTAGTAGATGAATTTTTAATTTTTATTTCTAAATTTTGAAATTCGTTTGAACCTGGATTTGAGGTTTTGCATAAAATAAATATTCCTTTATCTTTTTTTTCTAAAAAAGGCTTTAAAGGCTCTATGCCAAGATAAGGATTGACAGTTATTCCATCAGCTTTAAGATAATTAAAAACAAAATCAGCATATTTTTGATTAGTATTTTCAATATCAGCTCTTTTTGCGTCCAGTATTAATGGAATTTGAGGATAATTTTGACGAAGATAATCAATTGTTAATTTAAGCTGATAAATACCATTATATCCTATAGCCTCATAAAAAGCAGTGTTTAATTTATATGAACAAACTAAATCAAAAGTATTATCAATAATATGCTTATTAAAATAATATTGAGAATCTTTTTTTCTCTTAAAATCAATGGGAATTTTTTTAATATCAGTATCTAAACCAATAGCTATCAAGCTTTTGTTTTTTTCAATAATTTTTTTAAGTTTTTCAAAAAAATTCATATTAATTTTTAAGAATTATTTTTTAAAAAATTAATTGATTCTTTATATATCTTTTCATTTATTTTTCTTTTCTTAAATAAAAAATCAAGCCATTGTCTTAAAGTAAAAAGACTATAAAGCCTAAAACCCTTGTTTTTTAAAAATTCTTTTCCTCCTTGTTCTCTATCAAACAAAACAACAATATCTTCAACTCTCAATCCTTGATTAACCAAAGGCATTAAAGATTCTATTTTTGAAGCACCTGTAGTTATCATATCATCTATTAAAACAGCTTTTTCTCCTTTTTTAAATTCGCCTTCAAAAGCTTTTTTTGTGCCATAATCTTTAATTTCCTTTCTTGTGTAAATCCAAGGTTTGTTGTTGTAAAAACTAATTGAAGCAGTGATTGGAATCGCAGTATAAGGAACAGCAACCATCCGATCGAAAGTTAATTTTTCTAAAATTTCTAAATAGCATTTGGCAATTTTTTTTAAATTTTTTGGATAAGAAACTAAAATTCTAAGATCAATATAAACCGGTGAAATAATTCCCGATTTTAATTTAAAAGAACCAAATTTAATAGCGCCAATATCAAAAAGCTCAATCATTATTTTTTCTTTCTGAGTCATATTTAAAAAAATAACTTTTAAATTTTTATTAATCCTATTTTTTCATTTAAATTTTTAATTTTTTTTTCTTTAATAATTTTTTCTAATTCAATTTTTATTTTTTTAAAAATTTTTACTCCTTTTAAAAGAGAAGTTCCAATGCTAATTAATTTCGCTCCAGCTAAAATATATTCATATACATCTTCTGCATCATTTATTCCGCCAACGCCAATAATATCTATCTCATTTTTGAAATATTGATTAAATAAAAGCACTTGAGCAATAGAAATTGGTTTTATTATTTTGCCACCAAGACCGCCGATTCCTTGATTTGGTTTAATAACTAACTTTTCATCTTTTATATCGATTTTTGATCCTAAAGGATATGAATTAATAAGACTAACAAAATCTAATTTTACTTCAATTATTTTTTCTGATATTTTTTTTATTGTTTCTCTTTCAAAATAAGGAGGAAGTTTCGCTCCAAGTTTTTTTTTAAAAATTTTTCTAATATTTTTTAAAATTTTAAAACTTGTTTTTATATCATAAGCAAAAATTCCTTTACCTTCTAAATTAGGACAAGATAAATTTACTTCCAAAGCATCAAAATCAGATTTTTTAATTTTTTCTGCTAGAAGATAAAATTCATTTTCTTTAAATCCGGCAATACTGGCAATAAGAGGTTTTTTATATTTTTTAAGTTTTGAAACTATCTGACAATAATAATCAACTCCAAAATTAGGAAGACCCATGCTATTAATTGAAAAATCTTTCTCAACATGTAAACGAGGCTCTGGATTGCCGGTTCTTTTTTCTAGTGTCATTGTTTTAAAAACAACTCCTCCAGCTTCACTTTTTAAAATATCCTCAATCTCATCATAAGTAGTACACCATACACCTGAGGCATTTAAAAAAGGATTATTAAATTTTAAATCTTTAATAAAAACTGATAAATCAATCATAAATTTATTCCTAAAACTTTTAAACCATTAATACTTGCAATTTCAATTAATTTATCCAATTTATAAAAATGATTAGCTTCAAGCAAAAATCTTAATTCTGTCCACATATCACCGTCAGTAAAAGGCTTATAAATATCAGCTATATTATCTGTCCCAATAGCCACTGTTAGATTATAATCTATCATTTCATCAACTGGAGTCACTGAATTATGAGTAACTGTCAAATTTTCAGTTCTTCGACTATCAATCCAGGCTGTTGGACAAGAAATAAACATCAAATTAATTTCTTTTGCAATATTGTATATTTTCTTTCGATAATCTTTTTTATGAGCAGCTAAAGAAATAGAATGAACAGCAACAGCTTTTCCATTCATATTTGCCTCTTTTGTTTTTCTTATTAAAAGCTCCGTTTCTTTTTCTTTATTAGTGTTTAATTGATCAACATGAACATGAACCATTTTATTAAGTTTTTTAGCTTTTTCTAAAATGATTTCTAAATGTTCTTCCTCTTTTCCTTTATCTTTTCCTGGAAGTCCGCCAATAATATCAACAAATTCAGATCCATAATCAAACCAATAATGAGCTTTTTTTTCAATCACTCCTTTTAAAACTTGATTAATAAATTTAATCTTTATTATTTTTCCATATTTTTGTTTAATTTTTTCAGAAGCTTTTATAGCCTTATCTTTTATTACATCATCAATATCAATAAAAGTACCGATTGCTTGTACTTCTTGACTAATCATTTTTTCAACAGCAAAAGCCATTCTATCATAAATTTGAGAAACTGTAGAATTTCTTTTTATTTCATCAACTAAACTCCATTTTTCCTGAAGAGTCATTTCTGTATATTTAAAATTATTTTTAAAAAGAGTAAAAGCTCTATCTAAATGACAATGAGCATTGACAAATCCGCCATTTTTTTTAATTTTTTTTAAAATTTCTTTTTTTAAATCAAAAAAATTTATTTTTTTCATAGTTTATTTAAGATTTAATTTTTCTAATTTTTCAATAAATTTTTTAGCAACATCAATATCAGTAATTAAATGAGTTCTATTCTTTAAAGCATATTCGCGAATTAATTGACCATCAGTTTTTTCTTTTTCTGATGTTTTTTTTCCTGTTGGAATATTAATAATCAGGTCAAATCTATTTTCTTCAAGTAAGTCTAAAAGATTAGGTTTTAAATGAGGAGAAGAAATTTTATTGACTAAAATTGATTCAATTCCAATTTTTTTTAAAAATTTATGAGTTTTATAAGTAGAATAAATTTTATATTTCATATCTAATATTTTTTTAAATTCTTTAATAAGTTTTGTTTTATTTGATCTTTTTCCAATTGAAAGAAGAACTGTTTTTTCTGATCTTTGTGCCAATCTCATTTGCAAAGTATAAATCTCAATAAATCCAGCAGAAGCATTTTGATTAAAAGCTGTTGAAGCCATAAAAGTAGCTAATTTTTCATCAAAAATAGTATTTGGGGTTTCAAGAGAAATTACTTCAGCTGTACCTTTATAAAGCCTTAAAATTACTTTTCCAGTAACTTTTTGATTTAAATGATCAATAAAAGCATTTAAATCTGCCATTAAAGGCTCATGCCAAAAACCACTATAACAAAGATAAGCCCATTTATTATCAACTTCATATTTAAATTCATTTTCAACTCTAGTACAAACATATTTTTCAAGATTTCGATGAGCCTGAATAATTATTTCAGCAGCCGGCGCCTCATAAACCCCTCTTACTTTTAATCCAACAACTCTGTCTTCTATATGATGAGTAATTCCAATTCCATGTCTTGCTCCTATTTTATTTAGATTAATAATCAATTCTGATAATTTCATATTTTTGCCGTTTAAAGATACAGGCAAGCCTTTAACAAATCTTAATTCTATAAGTTCAGGTTTTTCAGGAGCTTTCTCAGGAAGATTGCAAACAAGCAAAATTTTATCAAGAGGAGGAATTAAAGAAGGATTTTCAATTTCTCCTCCCTCGCCTGTTACTCCCCACATATTATCATCATAAGAATAAGGTTTTTCAACTGTTTGTCTGACAATAATTCCGTGTTTTTTAGCATATTCTATTTCTTCATCTCGACCCATTGACCATTCACGAACAGGAGCAATAATTTTTATATCAGGATTTAAAGCCAAAGCAGTACCCTCTATCCTTACCTGGTCATTTCCTTTTCCAGTACAACCATGAGCAATACAATCTGCTCCTTCAATTTGAGCTATTTTTACTGCCCATTTTGCCAAAAGAGGCCGGCCTAATGGCGTTGAAAGATGATAATTTCCTTGATAAGAAGCATTAGCTTTTATTCCTTTAGCAATATAATCATTGGCAAATTCATCTTTAGCATCAATAACATAAGCTTTTATCGCTCCAAGTTTTAGAGCTTTTTTTCTAATTTCTTCTAAATCATCAGCTTGTTGGCCGATATCTATTGTCAAAGCAATTACTTTTGCTTGATATTCATCTTGAATCCATTTAATCATAACTGAAGTATCTAACCCTCCTGAATATAATAAAACTACTTTTTTTACCTCTCCCTTTTTACCTTCATAAGATGATATTTTAAGATATTTTAAATTTTTCATATTTTTAAAAAAAAATTTAAAAATTTATAAAAAAAATGAGCCTTTAAGGCTCATTTTTACAAAAATTTATATTTTTAATATAAAAATTCATTCTAAAAAAGAATATTAAAATATTTTTTTTTATTTGTCAATAAAAAATTTTGTTATAGATTTTTTTATTAAAAAATGTATATTTCATCGCGTTATTAATTGAAAAACTCATTATAAATTTTAACAGCTTATTATATAATTGCTCAAAAAATAATTTAAAAGATATAATTATTTAATGAATATTTTATTATTTATAATATTATTATTTTTTTTAATTATTATTCTTTTTTCTTCAAAAAAACTCTCTCCTATCCCCTACTTTCCATCAAATAAAAAAGATTTATCCTTAATTATTAATGTTTTAGATTTAAAAAATAATCAGATTGTTGTTGATCTTGGAGCTGGAGATGGAATTGTTATTTTTAATGCTTCTCAAAAAGCTTTTGAAAAAAAATTAAACACTCAATTTATTGCTATTGAAATAAATCCTATTTTGATCTTAATTATGCAGATTAAACGTCTTTTTCATCCAAACAAAAAAAATATAAAAATTATTTATGGAGATATTTTTAAGATTGATATTAAACAACTTTTAAGTTTTGATTCTAAACTTCTAACTTTTTATCTTTACGTTTCTCCTTGGTACTTAGAAAAAATTATTAAAAATTTAAAATTAAAAATTAAAAATTTTTCTCTTGTCTCTTATTTTTATCCTTTGCCAAAAATAAAACCAAAAAAAATAATTTTCGGAGTAAATAAAATATACGTTTATAAAAATCTTTAAAAAAATTAAATTAAAAGTTTTAACAATTGTTGAGGTTTTTTAATTAAAAAATCAGGAGTAAATTTTTTAAAACCCTCTTTTCCTGCCAATCCCCACAAAACACCAACCATTTTTATCTTGGCTCTCTTGCAAGCTAAAACATCTCTAATCTCATCAGCGACATAAAAAACTTCTTCTTTTTTTAAATTCTCTTTCTTTAAGATATAAAACAAATCTTTATCTTTTCCAAGAAGATTTTTGCCAACATAAATTTTATCAAAACATTCTTCTATTTTTTCCTTTTTTAAAAAATAATCAATGTTTTTTTTAATATTTGAAGAATAAATAAAGATTTTTATATTTCTTTGTTTTAAATTTTTTAAAAGTTCTTTTATGCCTGGAAAAATTTTTATTTTATCAAGATCAAAATAAAGTTGTTTTTGGGTTTTTTTTATTTCCCAAATAATAAGAGGTATTTTAAACCAGCTGATTTTAAACTCTTTAAAAAGTTCTTTTGGAGAAATGGTTTTAATTTTTTCAATAATTTGATTATTTTTTATTTTATATTTTTTGCTAATTTCAATAATTTTCTCAAAAGTATAAGGCAAAGTGTCAGCAATTGTACCATCAAAATCAAAAATAATCGTTTTTATGTTTTGTTTTTTAATTTTATTGATTGTCATTATAATTTAAATTATTATATTATATAAATGATAAATGATATAATAATATATTATGTCAGATCAGGTAAAAATAACAGAAACAACTATAAGCAACGAAAATAAAACGCCTACACAACAACAACAACAAAATCCAATTGTATATGATATTTTAAATAAAGCTTATGAACATGAACAAAAATTTAATAATTATTTTCAAACAAGAAAACAGGGACAATCTTTTTTGCCTTCAAAAAAACCCTCATCTTCTCTTGATTCTTTAGCTTTATATTTTGAAACAATTGAACCAAAACCAATTAATCAATTACCTTTTAAATTAGAATCAACAGAAGAACTTTATAACACTTCTCCGTTAGAATTTATTTCATATATAAATAGCTTAAATCTTGATGATTTTCAAAAAAGAAAAATGATTGAAGGCTGGCTAGAAAACAGAATTTTTCAAGTTATTGGATTAAAAATTGAAGACATTTCTTTTACAGATAAAAAAATATATCGTCTTAAAAAAACAAATCAATTAATTTCAATCCTAAGAGAAATACAAGATTTAGGTCTAGAAGAGTGGGATAGTTTTTATCGATTAGGAGAAAATCTTTCAAAAGCTAAAAATTTAGAAGATTTATCATCATTTGAAAGCACCCTTGAAGCTTTAAAGCCATCATTAGCTAGAAACGAAGAAAATCAAAAAAAAATTTATCAAAGACTAAAAGAATTAGCTCAAAGAAAAAGAAAAAGTTTTGAAAAAAAATCAAAAGAAAAAAAAGAAAGTAACAAAGAATTAGTCGAAGAAGAAAAAAAACAAATGATAAAAGAATTTAGTGATAATTTAAACCAAGCTTTTTCTTATCTTGAATGGGCTTATAATTTAAAAAGTAAAAAAATTCCAAAATTTGCTCAACAATTTTTAAAAATCCTTGAAAAATATAGAAATATTGATCTTACTCCAACGCCCGATACATTTAGATTGGCTCAACTTTTTTGGATTTTAAGACTTAATCGAAAAATTGATTTTTCAGATTTTCCGCCAGATGTTTCAAGCAAAATAGAAGGTTTTTTTAAAGTTATTCTTGATGAGTCTTTATTAAGTGAATCAGCTGGTTTTTGGCTTGAAAAAAATATGAATATTCCAGCTCTTCAATTAGCTTTTCAAGAAGTTCAAAACAATCCATCAAGTTCTGCTTTAGCTCACATTGTTGAATCTATAACTGCCTCAATAAGAAATTTTCCAAACTGGCAAGACAAAAATATTATAAGAATAAATGTAAATCTTAATGATGAAAGAGTATATAAATTAATAATTGATTTATCAAACAATACCTCAATTGAAGATCAAATAAAAGAACAAATAAATTCTTGGTTATATTTACCAAATAATCCTGATGATAAATTTAATCTAAAACAAGAAGCATATCAATACAAACCAATTGATCAAAAATCAGAAACTTTTCAAAATGCTTTTGCTCATAAAGAAAAAGCAAAAATTGGTCCGATTGATATTCCTTTTTTTGAAAAAACTGAACCTGATGATTTTGCTATAAGAATTAATCTTAACCCTCAAGAAAATCCATCATCATCTCCTTTTTCTCTATTTATGGTTGAACATCATCAAGCTCTTCTAAATTTTGATATTTATCAATCTGGATTAAAAATTTCTGCAAAATTTGCTCATCGTCATTTTGATGGAATTCCAGCTAAAAAATTTTTTAAAAGTTTTATTGAAAATTTAAAACAAAAATATCATCAATCAGAAGAATTATCAATTGATGCTTTAGAAGAAACTGATTATCAAGGAAGTTTTCCATTATTTGAAGCTTACGCAAAAAAATCTTATTCAGAAATAATGACCGAGGCTATTGGAGAGTTTAATCCAACATTAATTTATGCTTTAGCAATAGCAATTGAAAATAATATCGATCATTTTCATTTTTTAGTCAATGGCCCTGATATTTTTTCTAAATATGGTCCTTATAGCAATGTTCAGCCAGCTTTAATATTTATTTCTCCAATTAAAGATGTTATTAAAAAAATAAAAGAAAATCAGCCAATAAAAGAAGAAGATAAAATAAAAATTCAAGAATGGGCTAATCAAACTTTTCAAGAAATTCAAAGAGCTAAAAAAGGAATGTCTGCTCCATCTGTTATATCTGCGCCAGCAGGAACTCATCAAAAAACATTAGCTGAGATTTCAAAACATCTTCATCCAGGAACTTTATCTTTAATTCAATCTCAAGGTATGTTTTCAGCAATTCCTGAATTATCAATTGGAAAAAATACAGAAGGAATAGTTTTTTACACCGCCAAATCTGACAGCTATCATCAACCAATTAATCTTCAAAATCCGGCCTTATCAATCGGAGTTTGTGGTTTTAATCAAAGTCAAGCAAAAACTCCAGTCTTGCAGACAGAAATAATTTTTACTGTAAGAAAAAATCCTTCTCAAGCTCAAAAAGAATTAAGGACCTGGTTTGATGAAAGTTTTGGAGAAAATAAATCTTTATTAAAAAAATTTAACGAATTAATAAAAAACTGGGATAAATTAACTCAAAGAAAAATAACGCTAAAACAATATTTAAACTCTTTAAGAATTTTTTTTAATAGTTTGTCTCAAGAAAAAAAATCAGAGCTTGAAATTGATTCTCCTGAAAAAGTACAGCAAATTTTAAACCAAATTCTTTTTGAAAGCGCTAGAAAAACTATCGGATCAATAGAAAACAGAATCTCAACTGTTGAAAAAATAATATCATTAATAAATGATTAAAAAAATTAATTATGAAAAATCTTGTTTTTTTGGATGAAAATCTAACTTTATTTTTAAAAAACATTATTCCAGCAAATTCTTTTTTTAATTTTTTCTTTTCTTTTTTTTCTCTTCAGGGAGGAAGTATTTTTGTTTGGATTTTAATTGTTATTTTTGTTATTTTTTTAGAGGAAAAAAAATATCCCGGCATCTCAAAAAAAGACAAAAAATTTATTATTTTATTTTTTTTAACTCTTTTTTTAAGTTTTTTCATATCAGAATTTTTTTTAAAAAATATTTTTAAAAGAGATCGACCATCAATAAAACAATATCAAATCTCAACTGAAATTAACTCAATTTCAAATAACTATTCTTTCCCATCAAGCCATTCAACTATTGCTTTTGCCTTGGCAACAACTCTATCTTTTTTTGACAAAAAAAGAAAATTTTTTTATTACTTTTTAGCCTTTATTATTGCTTATTCAAGAATTTATCTTGGAGTACATTATTTTTTTGATGTTTTGGCAGGAGCAATTATTGGAATTTTTATTTCAAAAATAATCAAAGATAAAATAAAAATTTTTTAAAAAATTTTTATTTTTCAACGCTATAAAACTTCACTCTATCGCCTCTAAACATAAGATCAATTTCACCTGTTGGCCCATTTCTGTGCTTAGCAATAAAAAGCTTAACCAATCTTTTGTTTTGATCAAGCAAATCTTCGGTTTCTTCTTCTTGATATAAAAACATCACTACATCAGCATCCTGCTCAATGCTTCCTGATTCTCTTAAGTCTGATAATTGAGGTTTTTTTCCTCCTCTATTTTCAACAGCACGCGAAAGCTGAGAAATCGCTAAAACTGGAATTTTAAGCTCGCGAGCTAAATTTTTTAATCCTTGAGAAACAGCCGAAACTTCATTGACTCTTGATTCATAAAAACGACCTGCATTGGCAAGCTGAAGATAATCAATAATTAAAAGTTTTATATTTTTTTCCATTTTTAATTTTCTTGCTTTTGTGCGCATCTCAATAATTGATGCTCCTGGAGTATCATCTATAAATATTGGAGCTTCAGAAAGTTCTGCCATTGCATCGGTTAATCTTTTATAATCATCATCAGAAAGCCTGCCAGTCTTAAGACGCCAAGCATCAATATCTGAGGCGCCAACCAAAAGTCTGTCAACAAGCTCTTCCTTGCTCATCTCAAGAGAAAAAAAACCAACACCATTTTTTTCTTTTATGGCTGTATTTAAAGCAATATTTAAAGAAAAAGTTGTTTTTCCAATCCCAGGCCTGGCTGCTAAAATAATTAAATTTGAATCTTGCATACCGGCAAGTTTATTATCTAAATCAACAAATCCAGTAGGAACTCCTCTTAAACCTGCTCCTTTTTTCATAAATTCTTCAAGTCTTTCAAAACTTTCTGCTAAAATTTCTTTTAATTCAATAAAATCTTTATGAATATGAGCTTGAGATAATCCAAAAATTGATGTTTCTGCCTCATCTAAAAGTTTTTTGACATCGCCTTTATTATCAAAAGCTTTTTCAACCATACGAGATGAAAGATCAATCAAACTTCTCCTAACAAAATGATCTTTAACAATCATTCCATATTGTTCAATATTAGCAGATGTTGGAACTGTGTTTATTAAATCAGCCAAATATGTTTTTCCGCCAATTTTTTTTAAAGAATCAGTTTTTTTGAGTTCATCTTGAATAGTGACAATATCAATTGGCTGTTGTTTTTCATAAAGAATCATCATGCAGGAAAAAATAATTTTATGTTCTGGAGTATAAAAATGTTCAGGCCTCAAAAATTCAGCCACCAAACTCATTGCTTCAGAATCAATTAAAATCGCACCCAATACTGATCGCTCAGCCTCAATATCATGAGGAGGAATTTTCAAAGCATCTGAAGAAGCTGGCATATGATATTTAAATTTCTAAAACTATTATTTTCATTTCGCTCTCTGTCTCTTCTTTTTTATAAACAAATTTTGGCAAAGAAACAGGTTTTTCAATTCCAAATTTTTTTGTAAATTCCTCAACCGGCTTTAACTGACCAAAATTTTCCTGATTAAGACGAGGATGATTAAAATGCATTGGTATAACAACTGATGGTTCAATTTTTTTAATCAATTGTTCTGCCTCCTCTGGTCCAATCGTATAAAAACCGCCTGTTGGAACAAGCAAAATATCAACATCGCCAATATTTTCCAAAAAACCATCAGCAGGCACTACTCCTAAATCTCCGCAATGAACAAGACTTATTCCCTCAGCTTCTATCTTATAGATAATATTTTCTCCTCTTTCCTGGCCTTCGTTTGAATCATGAAAACTTTTAAATCCAAAAATTCTAACTCCTTTTTTTTCAAATTCACCCGGCATATTAATGATTAATGGAGACTCAACTGCTGATGCCGGAAGCAATACTGCATCAGCAAAGTTGTGATCTTTGTGGTTATGAGAAATAGTGATAATATCAGCTTCAGCTTTTGGAAATTTTAAGCCAACCATTGAGGAATCATAAGGATCAGTGATAATTTTGGCAGTTTTTGTCTTGATTAAAAATGATGAATGGCCTAAATATTTTATTTCCATAAGTATAAAAAGAATAGCAAATGATTAAACTATTTTCAATGGAAATTACTTGCATACTTGATCTTTTATTTTTTCCTGTTGATCTTTTGGTAGTTTTTCAATTTGATTGACTATTGGTTCAAGAGATGTTCTGTAAATAATATCTGAAACTGATGAAGCCACTTTTTCCTGGGTATTTTTAACAAAACTGCTTGCCTCGCCTAATACTTGTTCGCCAAAATCAATAATTTTTTCTTCAGTTTTTTTTATGTTTTCTTGGAAAAAATCAGTTTTTGGCTTTTCAATTTTTTTTTCTTCTCCTAAAACTTGAGGTTTTTCACTAGTAGTTTTTTTATTTAAAAAAATTTTATCAATTAATATTCCGGTTATTATAAGAGTCAAAAGAAAAATTGCTTTTAAAAAAATAGTTGTTCTTTTATTGTCTTTTTTTTCTAAAGGCTTAATCATAAATTAAATTTAAATAAGAAATGAGCCTGGAGCGGGAATCGAACCCGCACTCTAACCCTTACCAAGGGTTTGTTTTACCACTAAACTATCCAGGCAAAAGATATACAATATTATAACATCAAGTATTAATTTCTAATTTCTAATTTTCAATTTCTATTAAATTATTAATTATTAAATAAAAATTAAAAATTATTTTTTTCAAGTTTATTATTTAGTTTATAAGTTTAGAAGGTTAGAAAGTTTTGCGGGTTTTACTGAGGACTGTCCTCATTTTGTTTAGTTTGTTTAGCGAGTTTTGCGGGTTTAGCGGGTTTTATTGTTTTTTTAGTTATAATTTTGAGTTTTGACTTTTGAGTTTTGAGTTATTTTTAAGTTTCTTTGAGATTTGATATTTGATATTTTTTTATTAAAAACTAACAAAAATAATGTATAATTTATAAAATATTTTTAAGACTAAAACAGCATTTTTTAAATCAATGTCAAACAACTAAAAATAAAGAAATTAAATTTGTTTATGTTGAAATTTGCAAAAACAGACAAAAAGCAAGAAAACTTGAGAAATTTTTTAAAAGCGGATACACAAGAGATATTTTAAAAGAATTATTTTCATAAATCATAAGGGCGAGTGGCGGAATTGGCAGACGCGCAGTCTTGAGGAGGCTGTGGGGCAACCCGTGGGAGTTCAAGTCTCCCCTCGCCCACCAAAATTAAAAAAATGTGTTATAATATACTCCATAAAAAAAGCGCACCGGGCCTTTGACCTCACGTCGCTGACTCGGCTGCGCTTAAGTGAAACTTAAAGCGTTTAGCTTATAAATTTTATTTTTTTATCCTGACCATAAACCTTTTGGCAGATCCTCTTCTTTAAAAAATACTTTTCTTAAATATTTCATATTTTTGTTTTTTCAAACTTTTAATCTGGCCATTAATATCACGATAACATATCCTATAACATTTGTCAAGAGGTATTTTAAATAAATTAATTATTTTATTTTATAGCTTTATATCAATATATTTTATAGTAAATCTATTTTTTATATATTTTTTAAAAATCCTGTAGAATAAAATTAACAAATGATAAAAGAATTTATACAAGAGACGGAATTTTATTATTTTTAGGAATATGTGGTTTTATAATTTCCATCAGTTGACTAGTTAATTTTTTTATTTTTTCTTGATTTTTTTCTGAATCATCAGATATTAAATAAGGAAATCTTCTTTTTGAAAAATCAGTTTCTCCTTTATCTTTAAAATTAAATTCTTCATTAAATTCTATAGTTAAACCTTCAACAAATTCAGGATAGTCTCTTCTTAAATAATTTGTTAAAATCTGATCAACAACACGAACAAAAACAGCAAAAGGACTATTTCTTCCAGCTTCTTGATTAAAATTAAATTTTGTCTCTTGAATTATATGTCTAACTAAAGGCAAATGTTTTTTTAATTCTGGATTTTCTCCAATTAACTTTTCAGCAATTTGAACGCTTCTTTCTTCTGCTCCTTTAGCTTGATAAAGACATGAACTTCTTAAAACAACTTTTCCATTCTCATCTACTTCTCCATCCGAAATATTGCCTAAATCATGAAAAGAAAAAGCAAGACGAAAAACATCAGCTAATTCCTCAAAACTAATCCTTTCTTCTTCGCCTTTACCTTGATTCCATTTATCAAGATCAGCTTTTAAGTTAAAAATGTCATTATTATTTTTGAAAGCTTCATCAAATAAAATTATTGCTCCTTCAACAGCTGCTTTAATATGCTCAAAATTATGAAAAGAAAGCCTGTGTTTTCTTACATCAAAATTAATATTTGGAGGAAATCTATAACAACGATTTTCATCAAATAATAAATGAGCCTCTAAAGCCTCAATCTGAAGTTTTTTAATTTCAGGATTTTCAGAAAAATAACCTTCATAAAATTCTTTTTTTATTTCTATATTATGATTTCCTGGTTTTTTATCTTCTAATTCATTCATTTTTTATTTTTTTAATTTTAATATTTTTAATAATTGGATAAAAATACATAATTAATCCAGAAATAGTCATTAATCCTAAACTTAAGGTAAAAAACTTGCTTGCGTTTCTATGGATTGTTCGAGCTTGATAATCACTCATAATCCCCCATCCTTCTTCCATCACCTGGCCTGTCAACCACATGACTACAGTTAAAAAAATTGTTAAAAACATAAAAAATCGATGAATTTTTCTGGCAAAATTATATATCATATTTTATTTTTCTAAATCTGCAAGATAATATTTTTTCAATAACTCTCTTGCTTTAGGTGAATGAGGCTCTTTTTCTTTGCCTCGGGCATTAAAAGCTCCAGTTCCATCTTTTCCGCAAAATCTAGCTATAATCAATCCTCCTGGATGAGAATCAATATAAGATGTTAGATCATATACTTTATTTTCAATAATCATATAGCAATCTTCTTTTTTTGAGTGTTTTTTTACTTCCTCAACACTAATTTTTTTAGATTCTTCTGATGAAATAGCAGGACTTATTGTTGACTCTTGTTTGTTTGATGCTGATTTCTGAGTAATTTTTTGATCATTTTTTGATTGATAAAAAATAATTCCAGCAATTATCAAAATTATCAAAACTCCAAAAAATAATTCTTTACTTATATTTTTCATATTTTTAAATTTAATTTATAAATCTAAATATAATTTTAATTAAAAATTTTTAATTTTAAAGTGTAATTTTTCCTACCCACAATCACTTAAAGCAATAGCTTCTGCAGACTGATAATTTTTGATCCGCCAACTGGCGTCCGCCAGGCGGATTAACTTTTAATTAAAGAAATAATATGATAACTGACAATTGAAGCGGCAACAATCACATTTAACGACTTATTAATGCCGTACATTGGTATCTCAACAATCTGATCTGCGAACTTCAAGGTCTCAGACTTGACTCCGTAGCTTTCATTGCCAAAAATCAAAGCGATTGGAAAAGAATATTGAGCTTGAGTATAAGGAACTGATTTTGGGCTTTGTTCAACAGCAATTATCTTAGGAAATGAGGCGCGGACAATTTTTTCACTTTCGAGGGGATCCCGACGCACGTCGGGGTGAGACTCTCGTGTGATAAAAATTGGACGCGCCGAATTTTTAAACTCTTCAATTGCTTCTTTTGTTGTTTTTTTATACTCCCAGGGAACAATCTTATAAGTCCCGATTGAAGCCTTTTTAATCCGGCTGTTTGGCGGAATCTCAGTCTCTCCAACCAAATACATCTTTTCAACAGCCAAAGCATCAGCCAGGCGAAAAAGCCCTCCGATATTATAAGTGTCATAAATATCCTCTAAGATAAAATAAATCGGATTGCGCTTCATCTCTTTTATCACTCCTCTAGCCCGCTCCTCCTCAAGCCGACGAAGTTCTAAAGCGTTTAGTTTCATCTAACATCTAACATCTAACTTTTAACATTTAAAATTAAAATTTTAATTGTCTTTAAATTTTTTTATTAAACCGTATAATAATTTTCCTATTTCATCAAATTCAAAAAATATTTCCTCATAATCTTTCTTATCGATTAAATTTATTTCTAAACAAAAATAAAGAAGATATTTTACTTCTTTTAATGAAGAATAAGCAATATTAAAAAACTGTTTTTTTTCTTTATTTGAAGTTCTAGCATTTCCTTCAGTAATATTTAAAGGAATTGACAAAACTGCTCTTCTTAGCTGTTCACCTATTGAAAATTGATAAATTTGATTAAATCTTAAAGTTAACAAATAAACTTTTTTACAAATAAGATGAATTTTTTCCATCAGAACACTTTTTCTTTTCATAATCTTGAAATAATTATAATAAATTTTTTTAAACGTTAGACGCTAAATGTTAGACGTTAGAAGTTAGATGTTAGATGTTAAATATCCCATAGTTGACTTTTAAAACTTCTTATAGTATAATACTACATTATGAAAAAATATTTATTTTCTTTTATAGCTTTATTATTAACAGCTTTTTACATTGCTTGCTATACAAAACCAGTCGCTGCTCAATACGGACAACCAGCCCCATCTTATTCAATTTTGGTTGATAAAATGGTTGGAAAACCAGGAACATCAAATGATGCTAATTCTTATCAGTATGTTGACAATTTATCAGTTTCTGATCCGCGATTTAAACCTGATCAAATAGTTTTTTTCAAAATTAAAGTCAAAAATGTTTCTTCTGTTCGATTGGTTGGAATGGAAGTAAGAGATGTTGTTCCTTTATATCTTGAGCCAATCGAAGGACCAGGAAGCTATAATTCAAATACCCGCGAGATTGTCTGGAATGCTGGAGATTTTAATGTTGATGAAGAAAAAGTATTTTATATAAAAATGAAGGTTTTGCCTCAAACTTCTTTACCAGCTGATAAAGGTCTTTTTTGTATCACCAATTTTGTCAAAGTTTCTTCTTCCAATGCTTATGATGATGACAGAGCTCAGCTTTGCATTGAAAAACAAGTTACCGGAGTGACAAAAACTCCATCAGCTGGACCGGAATTTGGATTGATTTTATTAACAGCCAACCTCCTAACTGTTGGAATAGGAATGAAATTGAGAAAAAATAATTAATAACTAATAATAAATTTTTAATCAATAAAAAATATTTAATACTTCAATAATTATTTTAAAGAAGATAAAATTTTTGAAAAAATTAAAACAAGCTCATGGGTTTCTTTCCATAATGATTTAATTTCTTCTCTTTTCTCTTTATCGGTTATCGCTATCATTCTCAACCAATGAAGTGTTTCTTTTGCTTCTTTTTTACAAATGCTGATCTTATTTTTAAAATCTTTTTTTGAATTCCCACCATTTGCCTCCATATAATTGGCTCCTATTGAGGTTGCGCTTTTTATCAGTTGTTTGATTAATGATTCATTAAGAATGCTTATTTTTATCTTTTGACAAAAAGCAATTATTTTTCCTCCCAACTTTGCCGTTCTCTCCTCTAAATCATATTGATTAATCATAATTTTAATTATAGATAAAAAATTAAATTATTTAATTATTAATTTATTAATTATTAATTATTGAATAAAAATTAAAAATTAATTTATTAAAAATTATCTTATATCTTTCCCAAAAAAGGTCATTGTTTACTCTTTGTGGATAAGATTTTTTATATTACTATAATAATGACTATACTTGACTTTTAATCTTCTATATGCTATACTATAGGGTATGAAAATAGTCTTAAAATCCCAAAGACAAGATCGTCAAAATTATTGGTGATTTTTTCTTTGGGATTTTTTTATCCCAAAAGTTTCCTTGGATTTTTTCCAGGAATTTGCTTCCTGGTTAAAAGATCCAGGAAGCACCTTTAAAATATAAGGGTTTAGGCAGATGTTTCTAAACCAAGTTTCTTTTTGCTTGAAACAAAGGTTTAGATTACAGATGCTTATCCACCAAAAATCGCAGTATGAGCCGTGTACGAATAGTACTAAAAAGGCGAATACTAAGATTTAGGTGGACAGGTTACTTAAGGGCAAAAAAAGGCTAAGGCAGGCGGT
>JAOAFI010000018.1 GCA_026416375.1 Patescibacteria group bacterium
CAAAAACATAGCTTGAATTTTATTCTTTTATCTGATACTGAAAAAAAAGTTATAAAACAATATCAAGCTTGGGGAAAGAAAAAATTTTTGGGAAAAGAATTTGAAGGAATTTTGCGGATTACTTATTTAATCAATCCTCAAGGAGAAATTGTTAAAAAATATGAAAAAGTCAAACCAGAAATACACGCCAAAGAAATCATTGAAGATATTAAAAAATTTAGTCAATAATTTAAAAAGTGTCTCTTTTTGCGGAATTCCTTTAGTAAGTTGTCCTTTGTGTAATTTTGATTTAAGTGCTATTCCCGGAACTCGCGATGCTATCTGTCAAAACTGCGGTTATAAAGAACCTTGTTGCGGGTAAAATTAATTTATTTTATTTGCTGGTTTTTTGTTGGTGTTATTAGTTTTTTTTCTTTTTTTTCCGTGTTTTTTTGATTATCAGATTTTTTATTTAAAATATTTAAATTATTATTTATTGTTCTTATAATATTTTGTTTTATAGAATATTTATAAAAATAATCAATATTTTTTGAATTAGATGTTGTTTTTGCTTTAAAAATATTGCTCCAGTCTCCCGGCATACAACCATTTTGACTTCTAACTTTAAAAAAATAATTAGTATTTGGTTTTAAATAATATATATCATATGATTGAACTCCTTCTCTAGCTAATTTAACTAAAACTCCATGTTTTTCTGCTTTTTCATCTTCAGAAAAACTAATATAGTAAAAATCAGAATCAGAAACAGGAGTAAAATATATTTTTACAGTATTATTTTTAGCGTTTATTTGAAATAAATCTGGAATATTTTTTGGTTTTTCATCCTTACAAATTTTTTTTTCTGGTTCTTTATTTGAAGAATTTGAATTATTTGTTTGATTGTTATTAGAAGATATTATTGTTGGGGTTGGAATTAATGTTGGCGTTGGTGTTGGAGTTGGTGGATAATAGATAATTTTACCAATATAATTAATATAATAACTGTCTTTAAAAGATTTAAAATCACCACCAAAATATAAATTATTTCCATCTTTTAAAATTGTATTAACATAATTATTGTCTATTAAATTTAAATTAAAATTTGAATCAATTGTTCCATCTATAATACTAGCTTTTGCAACATATAAAAGATTATTGCTGTTGACATTAGTAAAGTCGCCTGAAAAATAAACATAATCATCAACAAAAATATTTTTTACTAAATTATTAAGATTGATATTCCAAGAAGAATCAACTTGGCCGTTAGTGTTGTTAAGTTTGGCAATATAAGTTCGTGATTGTCCGCCAATTAAAGTAAAATCGCCGCCTACAAAAACATTATTATCTTTTACAAAAATTGTTCTAACTGTATTATTAGCTGAAGGATTCCATGAATCAGGATTTCCTGTATTTTCATCAATTCTAGCAATTTTATTTCTTTCATATGAACTTAAATAATTAAAACCTCCTCCAATATATACATAACCATTATTATAAAAAACACTATAAACAACACTATCTGGAGAAGGATACCATGGTTCCGAAGAACCATCAATCTTTTTAAGTTTGGCTAAATTATAAGGAATATCAAAACTTCCTCCAACATAAACATGAGAATTTGATAAAGAGATCGAATTAATATTATAAACATCAAACAATCCAGCAGTCCAAGAAGAATCAGCTTGGCCATTAGTTTTGTTAAGCTTAGCAATATGACTTTTTGATTGTCCGCCAACTGAAGTAAAACTTCCTCCAATATAAACATTTGTATTATCAACGGCAATAGTATTTATGCTATTATTTGGATTTGGAGTCCAATTTGTATCTGGCTGACCATTAGATTTGTTAAATCTTACAAGATTTTTTAATCTTATTCCATCGGCGATATTAAATTTTCCTCCAATAAAAATATTTTGTCCTTGTTCAGAAATAATATTTATCCTATCAGAAAAGTTAAAATTCCAATTGGTTAATTTTGAGGCATCATTTTTATTTAAGGCTATAATATAAGAAGTTCCGTCAAAATCTGAGTTGAAATTTCCTCCAACATAGACATTATTTCCTGAAACAAAAATTTTATCAACATAATCATTAATATAAGATTGTGTCCATGAAGAATCAGCATTACCATTAGTATCATTAAGCTTAGCAATATAACTTAAATTTTGTCCGCCAATATCAGAAAATTCTCCTCCAACATATATTTCATTATTTGAAAGATTTAAAGCAATAGAATAAATTTTTTCGTTTGAATTTGGATTCCAAAAAGAATCAACATTAGCATTAATTTTATCAATTTTTGCTGCATAATGACGATTTACTCCATTAATTAGAGAAAAATTACCAACTAAATATACATGAGAATCTGAAATAGCAAGATCATAAACAGTAGAATTTTGATTTGGATTCCATGAATTAATAACAGCTCCATTTGTATCGTTTATTTTAGCTAAAGTCAAACGGCTTGCTCCTCCAATTTGATTAAAATTTCCAACAACATATATGTCAGAACCATCTTTAACAATTTTATTAACATAATCATTTGGATTTGGATTCCAAGAAGAATCAGGCATGCCAGTATTTTTATCTAATTTCGCTAATCTATTAATATTTTGTCCTGAAATTTGAGTAAATTTTCCACCGACATAAACATTTGTTCCATCAAAATATAAAGCTAAAACAGAATCATTTGGATTTGGAGTCCAGGACAAATCTATTGTTTTATCAGATTTTATATGAATGAGATTTTTTATATTATAAGATCCTATCTTAGTAAAATCTCCTCCAACATACCAACCGCCATCTCCATCAGGATAAACAGCAAAAATTTCTCCATTTGGATGTTCAGAAAAATTTTCAATTGAATTTGTGCTTTTATTATATAAAACCATATTATTATATTTTTGTTTTCCAATTAATTTAAAGTTTCCACCAACATAAATATAGTTATCATCTTTTGCTATTGAATAAACAGATCCATCAGTGATCCATAAATCATTATTTACTTGATAATTAGCAAATATATTTTTAGAAGATTTAAAAAATAATAATACGTTTGAAGTAAAAAACAAAAATAAACTAAAAAAGATAATTAAAAATTTTGTTTTTTTCATTTTTTATAAAAAATAAATATAAAAAAATAATAAAAAAAAATCAATAATTAATTTAAAGATTCACAAACAATACCATCACCAATTCCAATATCATCTAAATTCATAGGATCATTAGTTGCTGAAAAACCACAACAATCAAAAAAAACTTATGCTTCTTGCTGAGTTTTAAAATCAGAACAGTCTTTATCAGATCCTATACAAGAGTATTCACATTCTAAATTTATTTTTGAAATCTCTTTATTGATATTTATACCATCAGTTGAATAACTATTAAAATTTAAAAACATTGGTGTAATGCAAGCATTATCTGCCCATAATCCTTTTTTATTTTTCTCTGCTTCTTTTTGAGCTTGTTTGTATTGTTGTTGGTATTTGTAGGGAATCTTATAAGTATATTCATAAGCATAACCTTCTTTAATCATTGTTAGTCCAAAATCAGTCCCGTCTTCCAAAAATACATAGCGAAGAAGTCGGGCATATTTATCAATATCTCCTTGGGTTGGGTCTTTTTCTAATCTAACTTTTTTGCCTGATAATAATTCTTTTGCCTTTTCTGATGCTTCTTTGCCAAAACATTCAACTGGCTTTCTTGGATCAATAACCTCAGGAGTATTAATACCAATGACTCTTATTCTTTGAATTTTTCCATCAATTTCAATCTCAATTGTATCGCCGTCTACTACTTTTGATATTAAATAAAAAGTTTGATTTTGTATTCGTTTTGAGGTTAAAATTGGCATTGGTGTTGAAGTTGATATTAAAGTAGGAATTAATATCGAAGTATTTTTTTTAATAAATAAATTTTTTTTAAAAAAAACAGATCCTAAAAATAAAAAGATTACTAAAATCCAATTTATATTTTTTTTGAAAAAATTAGTCATAAAAATCAAAAAAACTTTAAAATATTAAAATTAGTATTTAAATTACCTTATTAATTTTAATAAACATTTTGTTTTTAAAAACATTAAATCAAACTCTTATTAAAAAAATCACCAACACCACCAAAGAAAGCATTTTTTTTGATTATAAGAAGAATTAGATTTAGAGTTATTATTTTTTTCATTTTTATTATTTATTTTTAAATTTTTCTTTAATGGTATTGGTGAAATTTTTTTATCAGTTT
>JAOAFI010000063.1 GCA_026416375.1 Patescibacteria group bacterium
CAGAATCTCGGCAATGATCTCCTTCATGAAATTTTCATCCCCAGTGTATTCAAAAATCTTATCCAAAGTGATAACATATTCTGTTTTTAAAACAAACTTTTTCTTTTCCCAAAGCCTTTTTTGAAAGTCTTCAATTTGAGCGAGAAAATCAATAATGACCTCGCCAATCTCTCTGACGACTTTTAATCGAGTAATATGTTTGTCTAGAAACTTTTCTTTTTCAAGAGTGTCGATATCAATTACTTCGGCTTTGATAAAATAATCAAGTTGTTCCTGCAAAAATTTTTTTAGATTTTTGTGAATAAAGTAATCTTTGGTATTTTTAGCGGAAAATCGATTTAGCTGGTTTAAAAGAAGTTCTTTCTCATTCTTTTGTTTTTTGGTTAAAAATTCCTTTAGGGTGATATTTTTATTAATCTTGCTTAAAATCTCATGATGAATTTTTTGATTGATCTTTTCTTGCTTTGAAGTGTTGCTACCGACCTCAACATCATAATTTTTTACTTCTTTTTGCGTCAGCTCTCGATATTGAAAGCGAATGATAACTAATTTTTCCTTGTTATTTACTTCTAATGGATTTTCTTCATCTAAAATAAAAAACCTTTCTTTTGTGGCTTTGTTTGACCCTAGCTCTTCTTCGGCCTCGACAATCTGAAAGATAACTCGATAATCGCCGGCTTTAAAGGCATAATCGCGAAAAAGAAGTCCTGTCTTAATATAATATTGATCAGCGTTGGCCCAGTAAAGTTTTACTTCCTCGCCGTTGTAGGGAATAGCATATTTGTGATTTTTAATTGAATAGCGATACTGAGGAACAAAATCGCCCTCTTCATAGTATCGAGAAAAAAAGGTGTAAAGATCATTAAAAACCTGATTTTGGATTTTATTAATCTCTTCAATTTCTTGTTTTTGAGATTTAAGGAAAATAAATTCTTCACCAATAGGAGTTTTTTTAAATTCATCTTTTATTTCCCCAGTCTCGGTTAAGGCATTCTTTCCTAATGTATTTTCAATTTTTTCCTTGACTTTAATTAATTTCTCTTCAATTTGTTCTAGTTTTATCTGTTTATATTTTTCAAAAGCTTTTTCTACTCTTTCTTTTAATTCTTGGTCAATAAATTTTTCAATTTGCTGGTGTTTATAATTCAAGATTCGATAAATTCCAAAATCAAGATCAGAAGTATCAAATTGGAAGATTTCTTTAAGTAATTGTTTAAATTTTTCAAAGGAATTCATAAAAAACAAGATTTAAATTATTATATATATTTATATATATTATGACAAAAATGTAAATAATTATAAAATAAATTTAATTAGTTTAATTTTTTTATTAAAATATTTTAAAATGAACACTAAAATTAAAAACTTTATTCTTTTTCTTTTATTTATCATTGTTGCCTCCATTTTATACCAACTTGGAAAGCAAACTAATAATTTAAAAAATAAATATTATAAAGAAAAAAAAGAAGCTCTTAATTGTCCTTATATTTTAAAAGGAGAACAATATAGAAAATATAAAAATACAGAAGAATTTACAGAAATAGTAGGCAAGCCTGAAATAATAGAAAATCCCAAGGTTATTAAAATGAACGAAGTTTTTAATTTTTTTGAATTTGATAAACAATTATATAAGTTACCAAATGATAAAGGCTGGAGTGAAAGAAAATTTGATGTTGATGAAGATGGCAAAGAAGAAAGAATAATAAGCGCTAATATAGCAATGAACCACACTCCTCATATTGCTTTAATTTTGAAGAATAATCAAATAATTTTTAAAATGGAAGGACCTAATGTCTGGATTGAGAAAAGTTACCAAGGAAAGGGTTTTTTCTTGCAAAGGACCATTGATTGGAATACTGGAGAAAGAGAAATATTAAGATATATCCCAAAAGACGGTGGTTTTTTGCCGATTTGGAAACAAAAGCTTTGCCGGGTTTATTTTGAATAATATAAATATTTAACAATAAAATAACTAAGTCTTCATTATAAAAAATTCTAACATCATCAACGAACCTGGACCAAGTAC
>JAOAFI010000016.1 GCA_026416375.1 Patescibacteria group bacterium
AACTCAAAAAGATAACTCTGTTAATGAGAAGTTTAACCGCACAATTAAAGATGAGTTTATGGAAACTGATAAGTATTTTAAATCATTGTTAACTGAAGCTGATTTATTAGAGACAAACAAAAGATTAACTGGGAAGTGTTACCTATGTAGTCGACTTATACATCCTCTTGACAAGAAGAAGAAGAAGAAGTAAGATTAAAATATATGGAACCAACACCAGATCGAGGACAAGAACAATCAATAATATTAGAAGGAGAAGTAGAAGGTTTTAATATTGAATTTGTTAAAAAAGCGTTGGAAGCTGATCCAAATGCAAAATTTGTTGGATTAAGTTTTTCAGTTTGTATCCCTCCTTTAATCTTTGGAGAAATTTCTTTAGAAAATGTTCCTTTTTTATTAACAGGAACAAAATTTGAAAATTTTGAACAATTATTAGAATATGTAAAAGGAAATCCTCTTCTACAAAAAGAAGGCGTAGAACCAATTTTAAAAAGATTATGGGATGAAGGAAGAATAATTCAACCAAGAACAATGGTTGAAGAAGGTCGCTCAATTTTATTTAGAAACAGTGCTCCTTTTATAGCAACAGAAGATTTCAAAAAATATGTAGAGGCAAAATTCTATAAAATAGGTAGACTTCTAGGAAATTCAGAATTAGCAGAACAAATAATAAATAAAGCGGAAAATTTCCTTCCAAAACCAACTCCAAAACAAAACATATAATTATCTTTTTTAAAAATCCATTTTTCATAATTTAAAAACAAAACAAATTTAATAATAAAACAGAAATAAATAATGTGCCTTTTTCCTCACTAGCTTTCAAAGGAACTCCTGGAAAATAAATTTTTTAATATAAAAATAAAACTATCAAAACTCACTAACCTTCTAAACTCATAAACTAAATAATAAACTTGAAAAAATAATTTTTAATAAATTAATTTTTATTTAATAATTAATAATTAATAAATTAATAATTTAATAGAAATTGAAAATTGAAAATTAAAAATTAAAAATTAAAAATAATATATTTATGTTATACGTTATACGTTAAATGTTAGATATTAGAAGTTAGAAGTTAGGTGCTTTCTAAACTCCTCAGCCGCATCTGTTGGATCAATAATATTTACAGAAAGACCAGTCCCAAGCTCAAAACCAGCCCGATAAATAAAACGTGGAATCACCCGGATATACCAATTTTTTCCTGGATAAATATAAAAATTATAAGCAAAAGGAATATCAGAAAGTTCATGAGAAGCAAAAATTTTTTTTAAAACCTTAAGCATTTTTCCAAAAACAACAGATAAATCTTTAATCTCCTCATCTTTTAAATCGCCAAAATAACTTCCCTCTGTTTTTGGCGCAATCCAATACTCAAAAGGCCACTGAGAAAAATCAGGACAGTAAACTAAAAAATACTTATTGTCAATAACCAGATTGTTGACTGGCTCACGGATTAAAGTATCAAGATTTATCTGAAAAGGCAAAACCACAAGCTGAGAATGAGAATGAGAAAGCGAAGCTCCAGCATGGCGACGGCTGTTGGCAAAAATCATCACCTGGCCTTTTTCCCGATAAAAATTATAACGGCTGCGATATACTTGAAAGATTTTTTCAAGATGAGAAACCTCCATATCTTCAAGTTCTTGATGACAACGGGGAGTATGGATAACTACTTCATGAAAATCAGTTATTGGATACTTATTGGGAATCACTCGAATAAGCCAACCTGGTTTATTTCGCTCTCCTGCTCCAATTCGAAAAACTTCAGCCGGCGTCATTGCTTCATTGCCTTGACAAAATGGACAAATAAATTTCTTTTTCTTTTTGTCTTTAGCCTCCTCTGGCCTTTTTAATCTATCGCCCGCAATTATCACCCATCTTTTTGTTGAAACATCAGGAACATATTTGGACATAATTTTATATTAAATATATTTTGAAGAAAAAGCAATTAATTAATCAAAAATAATTATTTTACTTTTTACCAAAAATTCTCCAAGCTCTTTCAAGAACGTCAATAACATGTTCTAAAGTTTGTGGACCAATACGATTACTTGATTTACTTGATTTAGTTTCAACATACATTCTTACTTGTTTATCTTGAATTATTAATAGTCTCCAATCTCTTGGACTAGATGAAAACTTATTTATTTCTTTTAATAATTCTTGTTGAGAACCGCCTACAGCAGTTCTTATATAATCTTTTGCCTCCCCTGGAAAATCTCCAAATAACATATTGATATCATTACCGCTGTCGCCTGCAATTAATCCTTTTGCCTTATATTTTTGGCTTAAATATCTAATTACTTCATCTTTTCCAAAAGGAACAATGTCGCAAAACCAAGCTGTCTGACTATTATTTGACAATGCTAAGTTTTGGCTTAAAATAACCGTAAAGTCAGAAAAAAATCGCTGTAATGATTGTAAAAATAATCCTACTCTTTCATTATCAATATTTGTTGGAACAACATAATTAAAGCTCAATTTATTTGGATCTATTCTCATTCCTACACCTTTCCATTTATCATCTGTTTTTTGATCTTGAAAAACAAAACTAAATTCTGGAAATTCTTTTTGCATTTTTTCAACAAAATCTTTAATTCTTATGCGTAATTCTCTTTTATCAAAACCTTTTTCTTTTGCTTTTTCCTGAAAATTTACATCTTCTTCAAAATCTTCTTCTGTTAGTTGTGATAGATCTTTATTAAAGGCTTCTGCTTTTGGATAATATAACCTCGTCCTACTCTTGTAGCAATTGCGTGAGGTAATTTAAGTTTTCCTTTTTTTATTAAATCAATAACCTCTTCTATGCCTCTTCCTGTAACAGTAACAAAACCCCATTTTCCTTTTTCTAATTTTTGATTTAAATCACTGTTGTCTATTCCTTCTTTATAAACAGTTCTATCAATATCTGAAAATAGTATCCATCGCCTACCATATTCTTCTTCTTGTAAACATAAAATATCTTCTAATTGTTGCCCATATCTTGATTCAATCTTTAATTCTTTGCCTGGAAAATCTCCATGATTTTCTTCCATATTTTGACATTTTAAATTTATATAATTAAAATATTATAATCTATATATGAAAAAAAAATTAAATAGAATCATTATTCTTAATCCTCAAGGATATGTAGAATTTCCTCCTCCTTTAGGAAAAACTGATACTGGAGGACAAAT
>JAOAFI010000049.1 GCA_026416375.1 Patescibacteria group bacterium
TTATTTTCTAATAGTTTATTAATAATAAAAATTGATGGAGCAAAGCGAATATCGTCAGTATTTGGTTTAAATGCCAATCCCCAAATGGCTAAATTTTTTCCTTGGTGATTTTTTAAGATTTTTTCTAAAAATTTTTCTTTAGCTTGTTTATTGATTTTTTCAACAGCATCAAAAAGCATTGTGTCAATGTTTAGTTTTTTTCCTATATCAATTAATGCCATAACATCTTTTGGTAAACAAGAACCCCCGTAACCAACACCTGGATACATAAAAACTCTACCGATTCTTTTATCAAGACCAACAGCGTCTAAAACTATCTCAACATCAGCACCTGTTTTTTCACAGTAAAATGAAATAAGATTGGCAAAAGATATTTTTGTTGCTAGCATAGCGTTTGAAGTATATTTTATAAGCTCAGCTGAAGCTAAGTCAGTGACAACTTTTTTTCCTTCAATTGGTTTATGAAGCTCAAGTAAAAGTTCTATGGCTTTTTTATTGTCAGATCCAACAACAACTCTGTCAGCATTGATTGTGTCTGAGATAGCAGTTCCCTCGCGTAAAAATTCAGGACAAGAAGCAACTGCAAAAAATGAATTTTTTGGAGCATATTTTTTTAAGATTATTTCAACTTTTTTATTTGTACCAACTGGTACAGTGCTTTTACAAGAGACAACTGTAAAATGATTTTTATTTGATGATAAATTTTTAGCAATATTTCTTGATACTTCAAAAACAGCTGATAAATCAGCTTCTCCATTTTCTTTTGGAGGAGTGCCAACAGTGATAAAAACAATTTCTGATTTAGAAACAGGTGAATAATCAAGACCAAAAAATATTCTGTTGGCTTTTATATTTCTTTCTAAAATTTCTTTTAATCCAGGTTCATAAATTATTGGATCACCTTTTTTTAAACGTTCAATTTTTTCTTTTGTGTGACCGATAACATATACAATGTTACCAAAATCAGCAAAAACACAAGCTGTTACTAATCCAACATATCCATGACCAATGATTGTAATTACCATAAGTTTTATAATTTTAAATTTTTAATTTTTAATTTTCAATTGATTAATAATTTCATTTATTCCTTCCTCAAAAGTTTTCATCTTCCAAAAATTATTTTTTTTAGATTTTATTTGACTATATTGAGGAAGGCCTGGTCTTATTTTTATATATTCTTCAAAAGTTGTTTTAGAGATTAAATTTTTGTCTAAGTTAAATTTTTCAGCTATTAAAACTGCTGCGTCATATGGAGAAAGAGATTGACTGCCAACAAGATGAACGATGTCATTTGAAAAGTTATTAATTAAATATCTTAATCCATAAGCAATATCATCAATAAAAGTTGGCGTCATAAGAGAGTTAATAATCATTTTTAATGGTTTTTTTTCTTCTAAAAGAGTTTTAAAAGTACGAAAAAAATCTTTTTTTTGAAAAAATTTAGCCTTATATGGATATGAGATTCTAACAATTAAACTGTTTGAATATTTTTTTGGATTAACAATAAGTTCCCCTTGATATTTTGTTTGTCCATAAATTCCAGCGGGTTTTGGTTTTGAATCTTCAAAATATGGCGGATTAGTGCCGTCAAAAATAAAATCAGTTGAGATATAGATAATTTTTTTCTTTTTTGATAAAACTTGTTCAAAAATATTTTCTGTGCCTTTAACATTGATTTTATAAGCTAAATCTTTTTCTTCATTAGCTTTAGCGACATTAGTATAAGCTGCCAGATGAAGAAGAATATCAAAATTAATCTCTTTTAAAATTTGATAGACCTGGTATTTATTAGTAATATTCATTTTGTCTTGAGAAAGAGAGATAAATTCAAAATCATTGTTTAAAAGCTCAATAATTCTTGATCCAACAAGACCTCCTCCTCCAGTAATTGCAATTTTAAGCATAAATTTAATAAATTTTCACCTTTTTAAATATTGTTTTTCATAATATTTTTGATATTCTCCAGTTTTTATTTTTTTCCACCAATCTTGATTTTTTAAGTACCAGTCAATTGTTAGTTTTAAGCCTGTGTCAAAATCAACCATTGGTTTCCAACCTAGTTCTTTATTGATTTTTGTCCAGTCAATAGCATATCTTCTGTCATGGCCTGGTCTGTCTTTGACAAATTTAATAAAGCTTTCATCTTTTTCCATTATTTTTAAAATTTTTTTAATCACTTCAAGATTTGAAATGTCTTCAGTTAGTCCGCCAATAAAATAAGTTTCGCCAATTTTGCCTTTTTTTATGATTAAATCTATTGCCCGACAGTGATCTTCAACATAAAGCCAGT
>JAOAFI010000060.1 GCA_026416375.1 Patescibacteria group bacterium
TTTACGTTTTACGTTCTATGTTATTTATTTTTTACTTATCTTATTCTTCGTTTAGCTAATCCTTATTATTTTGCCTCAAGTAATTTTTTTGATTTTATGCTTGATCAAAGATTTGTTTCGAGTATTGAATCATTAAAATATTTTACTCAAAAAGACGCTTGGTATCCTCCTGGAGTTCAATGGATTAATAAACCCTGGTGGGCACTGTTATCAACGACTTTTTTTGTTGGTTTAGGGCCGGTTAATTTTATAGTTATGGTTATAGGGTTGATTTATCTAATTTTCAATTTTCAATTTTCAATTTTCAAACAATTTTTAAACTTTAAAAAAATTAAAAAAGAAATTTTTGTACTAATATTAATTATTTTTTGGATGATTGGTTATTTCGTATATCAATCATTACAGTTTGTTAAATCAATTCGCTACACAATATATCTTTATCCATTTTTTGCAATTTTTGGAGGATTGGGAATATTAATTATTAATAATTGGTTTAATCAATTAAAATCAGTTAAAATCAGCAAGTTATTTTTATACGTTTTACGTTTTACGTTTTACGTTTTACTTTTAGTTTGGCCTTTGTTATTTTCAACTATTTACTTTCGCAAAAACACTCGAGTTGAGGCTTCAGAATGGATTTATCAAAGTTTGCCTGATAAATCAGTAATTCTTGGTGAGCACTGGGATGATCCTTTGCCTTTGTATGTTTCAAATCCTTTAAATAAAACTTTTCAAGTTGAGCTTTTGCCGATTTTTGATCCAGACAAAAGCGAAAAATGGCAGAAAATGAAAGAGTTATTAGAAAAAACTGATTATTATATTTTGTCATCCAATCGTGGTTGGGGAAGTATTCCAACTGTGCCTGAGAGATATCCGGTGATGAGCAAGTTTTATGACAATTTGTTTAAAGAAGAATGTTTTAATATTAGAATTAATTGTCAGTCTAATGTTTCTTGTCATCCCGAATTCATTTCAGGATCTCATTCTTCAGAAAAACTTTGTTTTCGAAAAATTAAAGAATTTTTGCCTTATTATTATAAATTTATTCGCTATCCAGACAATTGGATAGAGGAGACCTTTACTGTCTACGACCATCAGACAGTGTATGTTTATGAAAGGATTAAAAAATAAAAATTATATTTTTTATATATTTAAAATAATTAAAAAAAATAAAGAAAAGATATTTTTGGTTTTGGTTTTTTTGCTTGCTTTTTTTCTTCGAGTTTTTAAATTAGATAATATTCCAGCAGAAATTTGGGGAGATGTCAATGAACATATAATTTATACTAAAGAAATTTTATCAGGAAAACTTTATTGGGATTTTTTTGGAGGCGACGGACCTGTTTTTGATTATTTAACAGCTTTGTTTTTTTTAATTTTTGGCAAGAATTTTTTGGCGATAAAGATAACAACTGTTTTTATTGGAATGTTAATTTTATATTTTGCTTATTTAATATTAAAAAAAATTACTCAAAAAAAATTTATTCAATTAACAACAATTTTTTTAATGACAAGTTCTTTTTGGCTTGTTTCATTTTCTCGTCAGGCAAAACCTTATATTTTAGTTTTATTATTTGTTGAATTTTTTATTTATTTTTTTCTAAATAAAAAATATTTTTTATCAGGAATTATTTTAGGTATAGGTCTTTTTGTTCAATCATCTTTTTGGGGAATGATTTTTTTTGCTTTTTTAAATTGGAAGATTTTTTTAAGTTTCTCACCGTTTTTTTTATTAATTTTTTTACATCAGCTTTATCCTCAAATTATTTTATCATCAACAAGTTATTTAGGAGAAAAAACTGGTTATTATTTAAGTTTTAATCAAAAGATTTATAATTTTTTTGAAAATATTTTTGATAATCTTCAATCAATTTTTTTAAAAGGAGATATAGTTTTTCGTCATAATATTCCAAATAGGCCAATATTAGATGTTTTTTTATCTTTATTTTTTATTTTTGGATTAATTATTTTCTTAAGAGAAATGTTTACTATTAAAAATAAATTAAAAATAAATTTATTTTTAATTAGTGTCTTTATTTTTTCTCAGTTTGCATCATTTTTAGATATTACTAATCCTTTAAATTCTCCATCTTTTGGCAGAATGATTGGCGCTGGATTTTTTATTTATTATATTTGTTCTTTAGGATTAAGCGGTTTTTATTATAAATTAAGACAAATAAACTTAAAATTTACCAATATTTTTATATTTTTTATTTTTACGTTTATTTTTTTTAAAAATTTTTATGATTATTTTTTTATTTATCCAAAAACTCTTCCAAATAATAATATTCCTTATGGAAAAATTATTACTGATGATATAAAAAAAGAAAATAAAAAAATAATAAAAATTGTTTATGGTTGTTGTTGGGGAGAATGGGGTCAGCCTGAACCAAAAAGTATTTTAAATTATTTAGAAAAAGAAAATATTAAATATTTTGATTTTTTTGAAAAAAATGAATTATGTAATTTTGTTAAAAATCAAAAACAAGATGTTTTAATTTATACTCAAAAAAATATTAATATTGATTGTCTTGACAATTTTAAAATTGAAAGGATAGAGAAAGATTTTTATCAAAAAAATTTAATTAAGCGTTTAATTTTATTTTAATTAAAAACATTAAATCTTATTATTTCCCAAAAAGCTTTTACTCCATCTATCCAATTTATTTTTTTTCCTTCTTTATAAGTACGACCAAAATATGAAATTCCTACTTCATAAATTTTTATATCTTTGATTTTGGCGATTTTGGTTGTAATTTCTGGTTCAAAACCAAAACGTTTTGATTTTAAAGATGGGGCAATTTTTCTTATCAAACTGCCTTTAAAAACCTTAAAGCCTGTTTCCATATCAGTTAGATTAAGATTAGTAAGTATATTTGAGAAAGTAGTTAGAATCTGATTTATTAAATAATGCCAAAAATATAAAACTCGATGAGGCCGATCACTGATGAATCTTGAACCATAAACAACATCAGCCTCATTTTTTAAAAATGGAGAAAGAAGAAAAGGATAATCGCTTGGAGAATATTCTAAATCAGCATCTTGGACCAAAACAATATCACCAGTTGATGCTAAAAATCCTTGTTTTAAGGAATATCCTTTTCCTTGATTAGTTTTATTATTAATAATTTTTATATTTTTATGTTTTGATTTTATTTTTTTTAAAATATTTAAGGTATTATCAGTTGATCCGTCATTAACAATAATAATTTCTTTTTTTAAATTCAAAGTATTGGATTTAATTACAGCTTTAATAGTTTTTTCAATAAATCTTTCTTCGTTGTAAACTGGGACAATGATTGATATTTTTTTAAAATTTCTCATTTTTTCAAAATCAAAAATAATCCTGCGCCTTTTTGAGAATTTTTTATTATTTATGGTTTTGTAATATATTTTTAAAAAATATAAATTTAATTAATAAATTTTATTTCTAAATTCATAATTGTACCAATCATAAAATGTAAATGGAATATTGTTTTCCTTTATCCATTGGTATTGTTTCTTTTGCCAAAAAGGATATTCATCTATTGAAATAGCTGGTTGCTGGGCATTAAAAAATTCCGGAGTTCTTATCCAATTGAAATAAATTAACACATCGCAAATAGCAATTGATATAAAAAATATTATAGTTATAGATAGAATAAAAATCTTAATATTAGATTTAATTTTTTTTAATATTTCAAATAAACTAAATATTGATAATCCTACAAAATAGTAAATAGCTGGCAAAACTGATAAAGCTCTTGCCCAATTAGGAGTATAAACAGACATAATTTGTATTAATAAGATGTTTAATAAATAAATTAAGAAAAAAAACCCACCCTTTTTCTTTAAAAACCCAATTATTACTCCAATATAAAATAAAATTTGAACTGTAAGATTTATTGCTGGTTTATTATTTGGAATATGGCGTAAGTTTTCTATTTCCTGATGAGAGACTTTATTATCAAAAAAAACTAAACCTTTTATGTTGTAAATTATTTGATGTTTTAATATATTTATTAAATCATTGGGCTGATAATTATAATATGGATTTTTTATATAGAAAATTGATGTATATTTCATTCTTGTAAAATATTGATCTTTATTTTTTGACATTGTTAATAAAAAAGGAAACAAAGTTATAAAAAATATTAATAAAAAAATTATGATTTTTTTAAAAAAATTACTTTTTTTATTTGATTGTGACAAAGTAAGCAAAAAAATAATAATACCTGATAATAAATATATTCTTGTTCCCATATAATTAATAAATACTAATGTTCCGGATATACCAAGAAAAAGAGGATAAATAGTTTTTTTTTCTAAAAGTGTTTTTTTTAATAAAAAGTAAAAAAGCAACCCAAAAAACAAACCGTCAACGGTTATCCATGAAATTCTTGAAAAATTTAGAAACCAATATGAAGAAGAAAATAATAAAGTTGTTATTACAGCTGATAAAAAATTAGTTTCTTTTTTGATTATTAAGTAAAACAAAATTATTGTTAAAATGCTCATGATTACAGTTGTTAGTCTTACAGCGAAAAGTGAATTTTTGATTCCAAATAATAAAATCATTAGAGCCTTAAGATAGTAAATTATTGCCGGAACACTTCCATCATGAGTAAGTTGAAGGGGCGATAATTGATTTAATATGATTTGCCAAGGATGAATTATGCTTCCACTTTCATCACCATTAATTACTGCTGGTAAATTATAGAGTTTATATAGTCTAATTATTAAAGAAAAAAATATAACAGAGATGAAAAGGAATAATTTATATCTTTTTTTAAATAATAATTTTAGATAGTTATAAATAGTTAAACCTATTTTTTTGTATTTTCTAATTTTCTTAAAATTAAAAATAATCCTGCGCCTTTTTTGGGATTTTTTTCTAAAATAATTTTTTCAATAATTTTATCAAAAAATAAAAACTTATACCAAAAAGGAATTAATACCCATTTATTAAAAAGCTTATAAGACAAAAGAGACGGAAAAGAAAGATAATGAAAAAGCTCCAAAAATCTTGATTGAGTTATAGACAAATAGGGGAGAGAAGCAATAATTTTAAAGCCTTGTTTTTTAAAAATTTTTTCCCAGTTTTCTTTTGATAAAAGATTATAGTGTTCTTGTTTTTTTCGCCAAAATTTAAGATATTTTTTGCCAAAAATTTTTTTGCCAATTAAAAACTTTTCCCAGTTATCAGTCATTACGCTGGTTAAAAAATAACCTTTTGGTTTTAAGACCCGGTAAATTTCAGCAATTGAAGTTTTTAAATCTGGAATATGTTCAAGAACGCAGTTTGAAATAATTGTCTTGAAAAAATTATTTTTAAAAGGAATCTTTTTGCCCTCATAAAGAACAAGTTTTTTATATATTTTATTTTTTTCTGCCTCTTTTGTTCTTTTGTTTATTTCTAAATCAAGGCCAAAATCAATTTTTTCTTTCCCAAAAACAGTGCTGGCAAAAAATCCGTCGCCACAGCCAAAATCGAGAATTTTATCTTTGATATATTTTTTATTTTTTTCAAATAAATCTGCTTCTATTGTTCTTATCACAGAAAAAAACATCGGCCGGTTTTCAAGATATTTTTTGATAAAAATTTTTATTTTTTTCATAATACTTTATTTGAAATGCTTAATGTAAACTTATTATTAATGTAATCCTGAATTTATTTCAGGATCTAAAAAATTGTATTAATCTATAATTTTGCTCCAAAATTGATAGACATTTTTAATATCAAAGATTTTTTGAGCTTGAATGATTAACTTTTTATTATTATATTTTTTTTGATTTTCTAAAATTTCTGAAATTGCTTTTGCTAGTTGTTTTTCGTTTTTTGGTTCAGTTAATAACCCCATTTTTGTCAGTTTAATTGGAATATTAACTCCAGGAAGATTTGAGGCGACAACAGGTGTTCCTAAAATTATTGCTTCAGCTTGAACCATACCAAAAGCCTCAGTTGAATTAATTGATGGTAAAGCCAAAACATCAATTGTTTTATAAAAAGCACCAAGCTGATTTTCTTTTAAGTTGCCTAAGAATTTATAAAAGATTTTATTTTTTTCAAGAAGATTTTTGATTTTTAAAAAATAATTATTTTCGCCAGCAACATCTTTTCCATAAGGACCGGCAAAGATTAATTTTAAATTTTTAATTTTTAATTTTAAATTTTTTATAGCTTTTATCAGATATTCAATTCCTTTTTCAGAAGCAGTTCTGCCAGAAAAACCAATTAAAAAACTATTTTCTTTATATTCCAAGAGTTTTTTAAAATAATTTTTATCAATTGATAGTTTTTTAATTGGAGGCAGGTGATAATATATTTTTTTGTTTTTTAAAAACCGGTAAAAGCAGGTTGATTGAAAATATTCTTTAGTATAAAAAACAAGTTTTTGAGAAAGAAAAAGCTGTAAAAAAACAAAAAAATTAGCTAATTTGAAAATTAATTTTTCAAAGATATTTTTTCCGCCGTATAAAAAACAATGGACAAGAGAAATAGTTTTTTTTCTGAAAATTTTAGCCAGTATTGCTAAAAATAGTCCCTCAACGTTTGGTTGGTTTAAAATTAAAATATCAGTTTTTTTTATTTCTTTTAAAAAATAAAAAAAAGATTGGGGCGAAATAAAGCCTTTTGATAGCTTAAAAAGATAAGGAAGGTAAACAATTTTTAATTTATAATTTTTAATTTTTAATTTATTGTTTTGATGATTGAAAGTTAAAACAGTGATTTGGTGATTTTTTGAAAGATAGCTTAATATTTTCCAAGGATAGGTAGTTAAACCGGAAGTATAAGGGTAAAAATATGATGAGAAAAAAAGAATTTTCATATTTTTAAATTTTCTTTTTGCCAGTTAATTAATTTTTTTAAGCCAATTTTAAAATCAGTTTTTGGTTTCCAGCCTAAAATTTTCTTTATTTTTTCGTTTTTTGAAACAAAATATTTTTGATCGCCAATTCTTTCTTTTTCAAACTTAATTGATATTTTGTATTTAAACTCATTTTCTAAAATTTTTATTACCTCAAGCAAAGAATAAGCATTTTTTATGCCTCCGCCGATATTAAATACTTGACCGACTGATTTTTTAATATTTTTTATTGCTAGATAGTAAGCCTCAATCAAATCATCAACATATAAAAGATCTCTTATTTGTTTTCCGTCCCCAAAAATTGTAATTGGTTTTTTAAATAAAAATTGTTTAGCAAAATGAGCCACCCAGCCTTGATCTTCAACCCCAAATTGATGTTTTCCGTAAACACAAGATTGTCTAAAAACAATTGTTTTTAAGCCAAAAATTCGATGATAATCAAGAAAATATAAATCAGCAGATCCTTTTGAACAGCCATAAGGCGAAATAAAATCAATTTTTTCTGATTCATCAATAGGAGAAAGTTTTTTTAAATGTTTTAAATCACCATAAACTTTGTTAGTTGATGAGTAGATAATAATTGAAGAAGAATTATTTTTTCTTAAAAAATCTAAAAGCAAAAAAGTTTGATAAATATTAGATGAAAAATCCAGAGAGGGGTTTTTAATTGAGGTGGTGACTGCTGTTTGGCCAGCTAAGTGAATAATAACATCGCTTATTAAAATCTCTTTTTTATATTTATTGATTTCTCCGACATCGCTTTTAATAATTTTTATTTTTGGAAAATTTTTTTTTAAAAAAAAAGCATTTTTTTCAACGCCAACTCTTGAAAAATTATCAATAAGAGTAATTTGATAGTTTTTTTTAGAAAAATAAATAGCGGTATTTGTACCGATAAATCCAACTCCACCGGTAATTAAAATTTTCATATTATTTTTTTTAAATATTCAACAACTTTTTTTAAATTAGAAAATTTATATTGATATTTTATATTTTTATCTAAGAGATTATAAATCCAGAAAACTTTTATTGGCCAGCTGGCGGATTGAGATTTAAGATTTTTTACCACGTCCCAGTTATCTTCAACAAAGATATCAAGCTTAAGTTTTTTAATCATTTTAGCTTTATAAATATAAGGTTGTTCGTTATTTTTATTAAAATAATAGCTGGAAAAAAGTTTTTCTTTGTCAATTTTTTTTACCCAGTACCAGAAATCTTTTTCCAGAGATTCATAACGGGCAGAAACAACATATGCTTTAATCTTTTTTTCTTTAATCAATTGTTTTATTTCTTTGATACCTGATTGGGGAAAAAGACTGGTTTTATGAAGAAAAATCCAGATTAATTTTTCTAATTTTGTTTTTGGATAATAAAATTTATTAACATCGCGTTTTAAAAGAAATTTTTTTAAGAAAAAAATTATTGGCCGAAAGATCCTGGCTGGATTATAAAGCAGAACTCCATCCATATCAAAGCCGATTTTCAAGATTTTTTTATCTTTAGTTTTTTTCATTAGTTATAAATTATACTACATTATTATTTATTAATTAACGAGTTTAGCGAGTTAGCGGGTTTTTTATTTTAGATTTTGAATTTAAGTTATAATTTTGATTTGAATTTTAGTTTTTTAGTATTTAATATTTTAGATTTTATTGTTATACTTTTTATATTATGCTTCCAATTCTTTTTACAATTGGTCCAATCAAAATCTATACTTTTGGTATTTTTTTAGTTTTAGCTTTATTCTGGAGTTTTTTTGTTTTGTGGAAAAATATTAGATTAACTTCTTATAAAGAAGAGGAAGTTTTTGATGGCGTTTTTTTGTCAATTTTTTTTGGATTTTTTTTTAGTCGTTTGTTTTATGTAATTTTAAATTTTAATAAATTTGGTCTTGATTTTTTAAAATTTATTTTGATTAATGGTTATCCAGGCCTTTCTATTTATGGTTTTTTATTTGGTTTTTTTATTTATTTATTATTTTTTTCTAAATTTTCAAAAATAAAATTTTTAGATTTGATAGATTATTTTATTCCTTCTTTTTTTATAGCTTTAATTTTTGGAAAATTAGGCGCTTTTTTTTCTGGATCAGAAATAGGAACAAAAACAGATTTTTTTTTAAAAATAAAATATTTAGGATTTGAAGAATATCGTCATTTAACAGCTTTTTATGAGGTTTTATTTTTTATTTTTGGAGCATTAATTTCTCAAAAAATACTTTTTGAAATAAGAAAAGGAAAGTTTTTTAAAGGTTTTTTGTTTTATTTTTCAATTTGGTATTTTTCTTTAATTTATTTTTTATTTGACAAAATTAAAGATAATAAGTTATACTTTTTTGGTTTTAGCTTTGATTATCTAGTTTCTTTAATTTTATTATTGACAACGACTGGTTTTTTTGTTTATTATTTTAGGAATAATATTTTAAGTTTTATTAAAAATTATGGACAAAAAATTTTCAAAAAAATTTATAGAAGAACAAAAACAAAGATTGATTAAAGATAGACAAAAAAGCTTATCTCAAATTGAAATTTTGAAAACAGAAGATCCTTTTTCAGATCCTGAACATGCTTCAGATAATGCTGCAATAGACACTGATGTTAGAGAACAGATGGGGCATGAAGCAATTGAAGCTCAAATAAAAGATCTTCAAAAAAAAATAAATGATATTGATAATGTTTTGAAAAAAATTCAAAAAAATCAATATGGATTATGTGAGCGTTGTAAAAAAAATATTCCTCAGGCAAGATTAAAACTTATTCCTGAAGCTTTGTATTGTGTGGAATGTGAAAAAACATTGAGAAAATGATCTTCTTTATTTTATACTTAATTTGTTATGGCTGAAATTGATTTTTATTTAGTTTTCAATTTTTTTATTTTTCTTTTTATTCCCTTTATTTTTGCTTTTCTTGCTAAAAAGATAAAAATATCTCCTATAGTTGGTTATATTTTTGGAGGATTGATTTTTGGATCTTTGTTTAATAATAATTTGCCATCAAATGAAATAATTAAAAATTTTGCTTATTTTGGGATTTTACTCTTGCTTTTTACAGTCGGTTTAGAGATTAATTTTTCTAGAATTTTGTCTTTTAAAAAGATTATTTTATTAGCGGGAAGTTTTCAGATAATACTTTCAATAATTTTTATTACTTTAATTTCGATTTTTTTTAATTTTTCTCCTTTAGTTTCATTTTTAATTGGAATTGCTTTATCTTCTTCAAGTACTACTTTAGTGGCAAAAATTATTCAAGATAGGGGAGAAGAATCGTCTTTTTTAGGAGAAATAGCTATGGGAATGCTTATTTTTCAAGACATTGCTTTTATTCCTTTTATGATTATTTTTTCATCAATTACCAATAAAGAAGAAATTAGTTTTTTTTCTTTTTTTTCAAATCTTTTTTTAAGTTTATTTAAATCTGGATTAATAATAGGAACTCTTTTTTATTTAGGAAATAAGATTTTACCTTTTTTGTTTAGTAAAATTGCTAAGTCATCTAGAGAACTTTTTAATTTTTTTATTATTATTTTTATTTTTTTTATTACTTCTTTATCTTTATTTTTAAAAATTCCAACTCTTATTAGTGTTTTTATTGCTGGTATTCTTTTATCTTCAACATTAGAGCATCATCATATATTTTCACAGATTAGACCTTTTAGAGATATATTAGCAATTATTTTTTTTATTTATATTGGAACTAATATTAAAATTTTTTCAGAAATTAATATTATTCCTCAAATATTTTTATTTACTTTTTTTATTATTTTAATTAAAGGATTAATAATTTTATTTATATTTTTATTTTTAAAATTTCATACAAAAATGAGTTTTGGTTTAGCTGTTTATCTTTTTCAAATTGATGAAGATGCTTTTATTTTAATATCAACTGCTTTGATAAATAATTTAATTTCAAAAGAAGACTATCTTTTTATTATTACGAGTATTTTAATAACTTTAATTTTTACTCCAATTTTAATAAGAAATAAAGATAATATTTATGCAAAAATAAGAAATTTTATAAAAAAATACATTCCTTTTTTGGAAAATTTTATAAATTTAAAATTAGATACAGACAAATCACCAATAGATGAATTAAATTTAAAAAATCATATTGTTATTTGCGGTTATGGGAGAGTTGGAAGTTATATTGGAAAATCTTTAGAAATGGCAGGAATTTCTTATATAGCCATTGATTACAATTTTCATATTGTTGAAAAAGCAAAAAGACAAGGAATAAATATAATTTATGGTGATTCAACAGATATTGATATTTTAGATTATGCTCAGGTTGATGAAGCTTTAATTTTGATTTTAGCAGTTCCAGATAAAAACTCTCAAGAAGCAATAATTTTAAATGCTAAGAAATTAAATAAAAACATTTTTATTATTAGTCGTGTTCATAAAAGAAATGATCATGTGAGAATGAAAGATTTAGGTGTAAATTTAATAGTTCAGCCAGAATTTGAAGCTTCTTTATCAATTATAAAAAAAATTTATCTTTTGCTTAATTTAAATAAAGAAGATATTATTAATAAAATTAAAAGATTAAAAATAGAGTATGGTTTGACTTAAAAATGAGATTTAAAAAAATTATTTTTATTTTTGTATTTATTTTATTATTTTTCTTATTTATTAATCAATTCTTTTCTTCTGTTTTTTTAAAAAATAAAGAAAGAATAAATATTATTTTTTATGATAAAAGAGTTCAATATTTTTCTTTATCATCGTCAGGGATTAATTATTTGATAAATATACCAATAAATACAAAAGTTTTAGTTCCTGGAGGATATGGTTTTTATAGAGTTGGAGCTGTTGGTAAATTAGCTTATTTGGAAAAAAATCCTGAAATTATAAAAAAAACTTTTTCTGGAACTACTTCTTCTTTTGTTGATTTATATTTTTATGATAATAAAGATAAAATTTATTATTATGAAAATGATAAAAATTCAATAATTCCAAGAATTAATTTTTTATTTTTTTCTTCATCAAATGCTAATTTTTTTGATAGAATAATTTTATTTTTTAAATTATTTAATAAGAGAAAATCTGATTATAAGATAATTGATATTAAAGAGTTTGATATCCTTAATCAGGATGATTTTAATAAGTTATATCAAGGAATTTTTTATAAAAAAAAATATAGAGAAATTATGTCTACTGTTCAAATAATTTATAAAAAAGATTATTTAACAGCTTATTTTTTATCTCAAATTATAAATGGAGAAGGAATTAGGGTTGTTGATTTGGATACTGATAAAAATAAAAGAAATAATAAAATAAAAAATTGTGAAATAATAACAAAAGAAATTAATGAAATATCAAAAAATTTAGCTCATTATTTTGGTTGTAATATAAAAAAAGAAAAAAATGAATTGTTAATTTCTGATATAATTTTTAAGATAGAAAATTTAGAAAATTATTGGTCAGTAAAATAATTTAATAAAATATGATTGTTTTTTTTTGGTTTTTTTTAATTTTTTTAATTTCTTTTTTTTTAGCCTTAAGATCAATGAATGATTTTAATATTCCTTATGAAATAAAAAAAATATTAAACTCAAAAAAAATAAAGGGAACAATTATTTTTTTTAAAAATAAAATTAAGCATTATTATAATAATAAATAATTAATCTTCTGTTTCCTCATTTTCTTCATTGATTTCATAATCAATATATTCTTCTTTTTCTTCATTAATAATAGATTCAGCTAATTTTTCTAAATCGCTATCAGATATTTCTTCTGAGTCTGATTCTTGAACTTCATCATTAATATTTATATTAGATGTAAAATTATTATTTATTGGAAATGGAGCATAACGATTTACTTTTTTGCCTCTTATTTCTTCTTTTATAAAGATAACTACTTCTTTTAACTCAGCTTCTTTTATGTAACATTTAAAGAAACTTCCGGCTTTTATAAGAATTGTTAATCTTTTTGATATATCATCTGGAAGATAGCCTATGTATTCTTTGTTTTTAGTTCTTACTTCTATTTTTCTTTTTTTTAGATTAAGAAATACTTCTTGACCAATTGATAGTCCTGCTAAGACATTTTTTTGTCCGCAATTTACTAAATTTACTGACTTTGTTTTTCCTGGAATATCTAAAAAAGCATAAGGACTTAAAGTTGAAGTAGAATAAGGTTTATTTTTTTTAGCTTCAAGAACTTTAATTTTTTCAAGATTTTTTTCAATAATGTAATTTTCTGGTTGAATTTTCTTTGCTTTATTATAAGATTGTTTTGCTTTTTTTAAATTACCTTTTTGCATAAAAGCAAAACCAAGTCTTAAATATGCATCTAAGTTTTTTTTATCTTTTTTAATAATTTTTTCATTTAATTTAATCGCATCATCCCATTGATTGTTTATTGCAGCATTAATAGCTTGTTGTTCAAGTTCTTGTAGATTTTCCATAGATTAAGGATTAGTATATTTTAAAAAAAATAAAAGTCAAGTAGAATAAAAAAACAAAATGAAAAATAAAAAAATATTAAGTAAAATAATTAATATGTCTGGACATTCAAAATGGGCAAATATCAAAAGAAAAAAAGAAGCTAATGATAAAATAAAAGGCAATATTTTTGGCAAACTTAGCCGAATAATTACTTTAGCTGTTATTGAAGGAGGCGGAATTGCTGATTCATCTTTAAATAATAAACTTCGCTTAGCAATAGAAAAAGCTCAATCTTTTAACATGCCAAAAGAAAATATAAAAAGAGCTATTGAAAGGGGATTAGGGCCTCAAAAAGACCAATTAAAAGAGGTAATTTATGAAGGTTTTGGTCCATATGGAGTTTCTTTATTAATATTGGCAACAACAGATAATCCAAACAGAACTTTTTCTGAATTAAGATCTAATTTAGAAAAAAACGGCGGAAAATTAGCTCAATCCGGAGCCGTATCTTATCAATTTAAAAAATGCGGTCTTATTGTTTTAAATAAAAAAGATTTTAATCAAGAAGAAATTTTTCAAATTTCAGATAAAATTGAAGCTTTTGATATAGATGAAGATGAGGAAAAATATTATCTTTATTTTCCATATGAGTTTATTGGTCATATAAAAGAGAGATTGGGAGAAATTAAATATGAAAAATTAGAGATTGATTTTAAGCCTCAAATAAAAGTTAGTATTGATGATGAAAACAAAATTAATGAGATTTTTAAATTAATAGATTTTTTAGAATCATCAGATGATATTCAAAAAGTATTTACAAATATTGGATAAATCAATAAAAAAAAGAGCTATTAAAATAGAAAAAAGATTAAGGCTTGTGATTTCCTCTTTTTTTTTAAGTTTATTAATTTTTTTTTCAACATTTTTTTATTTTGATAAAGCCCCAATCTTTATTCCTTTATTATTAATTACTACTTATTTTTTCACTTATTTTTCTCTTATTGAAAAAATTGAAAAAATTGGTTGGTTAAATTTATTTTTAATGCCTATTATGTTAACTATTTCTTTTTATGTATTTTATTTTTTATTTCCTGGAAGATGGCTTACCAGACTTCCTTTTATTATTATTTATTCAATATCAATTTATGCTGTTTTGCTTTGCTCAAATATCTTTAGTGTTGGAATAGAGAAGAGTCTTCAGCTTTATCGGGCTGCTTTTTCAATAAATTTTTTTTATCAGACTTTGATTTCTTTTTTATTTTTTAATATTGTTTTTTCTTTAAAAGAATATTTTTATATTAATATGATTTTGAGTGGAGTAATAACTTTTTTTCTTTCGTTTCAGCTTTTTTGGACAGTAAAATTAGATAAAAATCTTGACAAAAAGAATTTGCTTTTTGCTTTTTTAATAAGTTTAATAATAGCTCAACTTTCAGCTTTATTAAGTTTTATTCCTTTAAGATCAACAAGCATAGCTCTTTTTTTAACAGCCACCTTTTATAGTCTTTCAGGAATTATTTATAACTATCTTGATAAGAAGCTTTTTAAAGAGACTATCCGCGAATATGTTTTTGTTTGGATTTTTGTTTTGATTATTACTTTTTTTTCTATTTCTTGGTAAAAATAATAAAAAATAAAATTAAAATCTTTAAACCCTAAAAAAAATAGAGCACATTATTAAGATAGAGAATAGAGAAGTGGAGAAATAACGGACGTGATAAATATATCCTATAGTTTTATTATTTACGGACGTTTAAAAAACTATAGGATAATTAATCAATTAATTTATAATTTAAAAAAACTATAAGACTTTATTTAGCTTCAAAAAAGCTTGCTTATTTTGTTTGATTAAGATAAAATTAGGTTTAAATTTACACTTTAGATTGTTATTATACTCCAGGTATTATGCTATTATTTTGTGGACAACTTGTTTTATTTAGCTTTAAAAATTAATATTTAGATTGATAAATCAATCTAAATTAATATATAACTTTATAATCAATTATTTTAATAATAGCCTTAAAATTAATTATTTATATTGTTATAACAATCTAAAAATAATTTAAAACTTAAATATTTTCTTTTAAAAATTAGCCTTAATTCTTAATATTTAGATTATTATGACAATATAAATTAGAAAGCGAAGTGTTTTTTGTTTGTCATATTTGTTAAATATTTGATAATTTTAGCCTCAAATTGATTAAAATAAATCGATATAACAATCTAAATTTAATTATATTTATCAAGATAATTTTGTATTTAAGAGAAGTGTTTTTTATTGAATAATTAAGTCATTTTAAAACAGATAATTTTTAAAAATAAAAAAAATATTTTTAAAGTTAATTTTAAAAAAGAAAGGAGAGTTATTCTCTTTATTTATATATATTCATAAAAAAAGATTTTTACTAAAAAATCAGTTTTTAAGATATAAAGTTAAAGAGAATAAAGCATATATAACGTCGTAAATTATATCTTTTACGATGTTTTAGAGAGCTGATAGAAGAGAAGTGTTTAGATTATAAAATCAATCTAAAATTAAAAATTATTTAAAAATATTTTTTTTATTTTTAAATTAATTTTTCTGAAAAAAAGATTTTTATTCTCCTATTTGTTTTCTTAGTTAATTTTTAGAATCTTCTCTGGTTAATTTTAATATTTTAGATTATTGTAATGCTCTTTTTATTCCTCTTCCCTAGTTTTTTTAACTGTATTTATTTTTATTAATTTAAAAAATAAATATTTTTTTGATTAAATTTAATAGAATTATTTGAAAATTATTTTTAAAATAGTTAATTTAATAATTAATACAATGAAAATAAATTTTTGAAATTAATAATGAATAAAAAACTTTGTTATTTTTTTATGAAAAAGATTTATACAAATTATTATTGATTTTTTTATTTTTATAATTTAAAATATTTCTTTAATTAAAAAAATTAATATATGAAAAATTTAAAAATAAAAGATATTGTAGAAAAAAATGTTCCTTCAGGAGGGGAAGACATTCTTCTTAAAGATGCATTAAAATTAATGATTAAAAAAAAGATTAATATTTTTATAGTTTTAGATTCAAATAAAAAAATTAAAGGAGTTTTTACTTTATATGATCTTTTAGATAAAATAATACCTTTTTTTGTAAAGCTTGATACAACTTTAGGATATATATCAACTAATGAAATAATAAGTGAAGATAAAATTTTAAAACTTTCTAATATTAAAGTAAAAGATATAATGATACAAAAAGTTTATACTCTTAAAGAAAATGAAGAGATTATTAAATCAATAATATTAATGTATATAAAAAATTTTGATTATATTCCAGTTATTGATAATAAAGATAATTTTTTAGGAGTTGTAAATAGAATAAATGTTGAAAAAAAAATAATCGATATTATAAATTCCTTCTCTAAAAATTCTTAGTTTATCTTTTTATGGAATCTTCTTCAATCAATTTTATCCCTTTTGTTTCTTTTTTAATTCTTTTAATAATTTTAATTAGTGAAAAATTTAACAGATCGATTATTACTGGAATTTTTGCTATTTTTTTTGTTGTTTTTAGTTTAATTGATTTTGAAAAAGCAATAGAAAGTATTGATTTTAATACAATTGGATTATTGATTGGAATGATGATAATTGTTTCTATAATTGCTAAAACTGGAATTTTTCAATTTTTAGCAATTAAAATGTTAAAACTTGCTAAAGGAAGACCAGTTAGATTAATGATTTATCTTTCTTTATTAACAGCTTTTTTATCAGCTTTTTTAGATAATGTAACAACTATTCTATTAATTACTCCTGTTACTTTGTATATTACTAAAATTCTTGGAATATCAGCTTTTTCAATAATTCTTTCTTTAATTTATTTTTCAAATATAGGCGGAACAGCAACTCTTATTGGAGATCCGCCTAATATAATAATTGGAAGCGAGGCTAATTTAAGTTTTAATGATTTCTTAATTTATAATGGTCCAATTGTTGTTATTAATATTTTTATTTCTTTAATTCTAATTTATTTTATGTTTAAAAATAAATTGAGAGAAAAAAAAGTATCTTTGAAATTGATAAAAAAAATAAAAGAACAAAATTTAATAAAAGATAAGATATTTTTAATTAAATCTTTAATTATTTTATTTTTAGTTATTTTAGGATTTTTAACTCATAATATAACCAAAATAGAAAATTCAATAATTGCTTTAGCTGGTGCTTTTTTGATGCTTCTTACAACAACAAAAGAGCCTGATCATATATATAAAGAAATAGAATGGTCTTCGATTTTTTTCTTTATTGGTCTTTTTATAATAATTGGATCAATTGAACATAGTGGTGTTTTAGATTTAATAGCAAGAAAAATTATTGATTTTACAGATGGAAATGTAGAATTAACTTCTTATGCTATTTTATCTTTTGTTGGTTTAATTTCTGGATTTGTTGATAATATACCTATTACTGTTGTTTTTTCTAAAATAATTAAAGAAATTTCTTCTTCTGGAGTTGATATTTTTCCTTTATGGTGGGCTTTATCTTTAGGTGCTTGTTTTGGTGGAAATATGACTTTGATTGGTGCTTCTGCTAATATTGTTGGTATTGATATTTATAATAAAAATTTAAACGATAATAATGAAAATAATAAAACAGAAAAAATAAATTTTGGTAATTTTATGAAATATGGTTTTTTAATTACGATTATTTCTTTATTAATTAGTTTATTTTATTTAAAATTAATCTTTTTTTTAAATAAATAAAATTATTAAAATATGAAAAAACTTTTAATTCTTGCTTTAGGAGCTTTAGGAGTTGTTTATGGAGATATTGGTACATCTCCTTTATATGCTATTAATGAAATTTTTTTTGGAAAAGAAAAAATAGTTCTTAATTTAAATAATATATTAGGAGGAATAAGTTTAGTTATTTGGTCATTAACGCTTATTGTTGCATTAAAATATATTGTTTTTGTTTTAAATGCTGATAATAATGGTGAAGGTGGAGTTTTTGCTCTTTATGGTTTATTAAAAAAGAAAAAATTTTTTGGAGGTTCTTTTTTAATGATTCTTTTTATTTTTGCTTCTGGTCTTCTTTTTGGAGACGGTTTTATCACGCCGGCAATTAGTGTAATATCAGCTATTGAAGGATTAAAATTAGCAACGCCTATTTTTGAACCTTATATTATACCTATTACTATAATTGTTTTAACAATTCTTTTTAGTATTCAAAGCCGAGGAACTGGAAAAATTGGTTCTGTTTTTGGTCCGATTATTATTTTTTGGTTTTTGTCTATTGGTCTTTTAGGTTTAAATCAAGTTTTAAATAATCCTTTGATTCTTAAAGCTTTTAATCCTTATTATGCGTTTAATTTTATTTTTAATCATGATTTATTGACTAATTTATCAGTTATGGGAGCGGTAATGCTTGTTATAACTGGAGGCGAAGCGATGTATGCTGACATGGGTCATTTTGGTAAAAAACCAATTAGAATTGCTTGGTTTTCTTTAGTTTATCCATCTTTACTTTTGAATTATTTAGGTCAAGGAGCATATCTTTTAAGCAAAAAGCCAGTTTTTTACGGAAATATATTTTTTAGTTTAGTGCCAAAAAAAATAATTTATCCAATGGTTGGTTTATCAACAATGGCAACGATTATTGCTTCTCAAGCTTTAATATCAGGTGTTTTTTCTTTAACAACTCAAGCAATTAATTTAAATTTGTTGCCAAAAATGCCAATTAAGCATACTAACAAAGATCATCATGGTCAAATTTATGTTAATTTTATTAATTGGTTTTTATTTTTTGGTTGTGTAAGTTTGATTTTAATTTTTAAAAGCAGTTCTGCTTTAGCTTCTGTTTATGGATTGGCTGTTTCTGGTGATATGATTATTAATTCATTAGGAATGTTTTTTATTGCTGTTTTGTATTGGAAATGGAGCAAATTAAAATCTTTTATAATTTTTGGTTTCTTTGCTTTAATTGAAATAAGTTTTTTATTTGCAAATTCTTTAAAAATATTTCAAGGAGGATATATTCCTTTATTAATTGCTATAATTTTTGCATTAATTATGATTATTTGGAATTGGGGAACAAAAATAAAAAATTCAATAGAAGAATTTATAAATAGAAAAAATTTGTTAATGAAAGATTTAATAGAAATAAAAAAGAACATAACAAAAACTTATACAATAGATCGTTCGAGTATATTTTTAAGTCAAAATTTTATTGATGATTTAAACGATAATATTCCTTTAACTTTAAATATCTTTTATAAAAGATATAAACAATTGCCAAAAGATATTGTTATTTTATATGTTAATATTGATCAGGAAAATCCTCATTTGCAAGAAAAAAGATATGAAATAAAAAAATTTTTGAAAACGGTAAAAAAGGAAGCATTTTTTCTGTAAAAATTAATTTTGGTTTTATGGAAGAGCCTAATGTAGAAGAAATCCTTGAAGATTTAGCAAAAGAAAAAGAATTAAAAATTGATGTTAAACATGAAAAATGGCTTATTCATGCAATTAATAAGAGACTTTTGTATAAGAAGCCAATAACATTGTTTACAAGATTAAAATTTTTTATTTATAATTTGTTAGATTCTTTTTCATTAAAAGCAGATAGATATTTTGGTTTAGGTCACGAAGAAGAATTAACTGTTGAAGTAATACCTGTTATTTTTTTTGATAAAAATAATAAATAAAATATAAATAAATATTAAATATTTTATTTTTTTTATTGTTTGCAATGATCATAACTACATAATTCATTATTGCAACAAATAGACTCGTTTTTTAATATTTTTATTATTCTCCACAAATTTCTTAAAAGTGAACTTTTTAAATAAATAAAATCATTTGGTTTTAAGATGTTTTTTAAAATTTTAGAAGCTTCAAAAACATCGTCAGCATAAAAAATGTTATTTTTTGGAAAGCCAAGATTAATAGCTTCATTTATAGTATATTTTCGATAATCTCCTACTCCAATTATAATATCTGGCGGAAATTTAACTAAAGTTTTAGCTGTTTTTTTATGCTCTATTATTGGATCATAAAGTTCGCCCATTACTCCTAAAACAGCAATTTTTCTACCTTTTTTGTAAGGAATTTCATAAAAAGTTTTTAGTCCTTCATCTGTTGATTTTGGATTGGCGCGAAGAGAATCATTTAAAATAAGAGTTTTTAATGGTCCTTTTTCAATATTCATTCTTCCTTTAAGAGGTTTTAAAGATTTAAGAGTTTTTTTAATTAAAAAATAAGCTTTTTTTGGATTGTTAAATATATTTATAAGGCAAGAGAAAATAGCAGAAAAATTATAAGCATGATGTCTGCCGATAAGCTTAGTTTTGAATTTATAGTTTTTATTTTTATATTTTAAGATAAACTCTGTTCCTTGAATTGTTATTTTTATTTTTTTTGGATCAAAATAAACTTGACAGTTTTTTTTGTCAGTGCCATAGAAAAATATATTTGCTTTAGTAAAAGGCGCCATTTTTTTTACATTTTCATCATCCCAATTTAAAATAGCTACCCCATTTTTATTAGGAAGATTTTCAATTAATTTTCTTTTTTCTTTAATTAAATTATCAATAGATCCAAAATGTTCTTTGTCTGTGTGAACCGGTGAGATACCAGTAATAATTCCAATTTTCGGTTTAGCAATTTCAAGATGTTTGTCCATTTCTCCAATATGATCAACTCCCAGCTCCCAAACAATATATTTAGTCCAAGGCTTAACCTTTAAAGCAGTTATTGGAACATTAAAGTTGGTGTCTAAATTAGTATCAGTGACAATAGTTGGTCCGTCATTTTTTAAAATTTTAGCTAATGTTTGGGTAACTGAGGTTTTTCCTTGAGAGCCAGTAATACCGATTTGAAGGGGATGAAAAAAAGAAAGCCAGTTTTTGGCAATTAATCGGCGGGGTTGGTGATAAATTTTTTTTAAACCTTGTGTTTGATAGGACATTTATAAATTTTATCAAATTAATCTTGAATTTTCTATATTTTTTTATATACTATAAGATAATTTTATGATAGAACGTGTAGTTCAAGAAATTCCAAAAAGATTAGTTAGTCGATCTTTTGTGATGGCTTTAGCTCAGGCTAAAGAAATATATCAATATCTTTTTCAACCAGGCGAAAGGTTAATTGATCAAAAAACAGAAAAACCAGAAGATTTTAGTTTTTTAAGATTTCTTTTAGCAAAAAAAACTTCTCCAGAAAAAGAGGGCGAAAGGTTAACTTTTTTTGGAGGTAATATTAACCCAAATGAGGATGTTATTGAGGCTGTTCAAAGAGAGATAATTGAAGAATTAGGAATCACTACTATTGGTATTGGTGATTCTAAAAGATTTCCAATAACCTTATTTAATTTAGGCGAATATAATTATTATTTTAGATTTAATGGACAAGTCATAAGTCGAAGATTGATATTAAACGGAATATATGTTTTACCTGATGAAGATGGTACTTTAGTTGGAGACAAAAAAATTAAAGATGTAATTAGTGTTTCTTTAGAAGACTTAATAAATCTAGTAAATGGTGGAGATTTTGATGGTTTGAGTCTTGAAGAACATCTAAGACTTAATGAAAAAGGATCAAGGGATATTTTTCAAAATCATGAAACAAGATTTTTTATTTCTCCTTATAGTATTAAATTACGTCGACGTATTTTTAATGAAAGTTTGAAATGGTTTGAACATATTAATAATTATTTAAAAAGAAGATTTGAAAAAATAAAAGAAGAAAATCCCAATATGACTTTTGATGATTTTAAAAAAGTTTATCGAAAAGAGTTGTTAAGATTTATGAAAAATGGAATAGAAAAAACATTAAAAAGAAAAGATATTGTTAAAGAAGGACAAGAAGAAGAAACAAAGATAATATCAGAAGAATCTTCATCAGAAGAAGCTTTAAAAATTAAAGAAGGTTTAAACAGAGGGTTTTTAGGAACAGATATCCTATATTTTTTACCACAAATAATAGAAGGATTATTAGAAGGATATGATTTAAACTTTCTTTTATCAGATACAACTGAAGCAACACAGGCTTTTTTTCAGTATTTCTCTAATTTTCTTAGGGAAAAAAACCAACAAATAAAGGAAATAAGAAAGGCTAACACATTAGAAGAAAGAAACAGATTGATTTCAGAATTCAATTCTTTTCTTTTAGAAATTTTACAGCAAGATTTTGGTATTTCAAAAGAAGAGATTGATTTAACATTTGCTTATTTCCATAATTTTTGGGGGGAGATTGAAAATACTTTAAAAAACGCTGACCCAAATCTTACTCAAGGTTTAGTTCAAAATTATCGTTTATTAAATGAAGTTTCAAATGCTTCTTTGGGAAAGCTTATTTTATTAATGTTTGGAATAATTGGTTTTAATAGAGAAAAAACATTTCAAAAACAATTAATGTTTGAAGCAGGAAGGCAGTTAGTTTTAATTATGAAAGGATTTTTATCTGTTAGGTATTTTTTTGAAAGGACAAGTTCGACTTCTTTAGATAAAATTTCTTCTGCTATTGAATCTTTTTTTGGCAAGCCCGTTAATGTAAATGAGGTTGTTTATCAGAATGAAAAAGGACAAGAAAGAAAGATAATAGCGAATATGAGAAATGGAAATATTGGACCAACAATTGTTGATCAAAAGCCACCAAAAAGTTGGTTTTCTTATTTAAGAAAAGCTTTCAAAGAAATGCCTGAAAAAATAGAAGACTATCTTTCATATAGTATTGTTTATTTAGGTGAGAAGGATAAAGATTATTTTATTAGAGATTTAATAAATGATAATTTTAAGGAAAAATTGAAAAGCTTTTTAGAATTTCAATTTCCAACAAGTCGGATAGAAATAACAGAAAAATCAACATTTGGTTTAAGAGAGTTTGTGCAAGGAACAAAAAAACAAGAAGGTAAAAGAACAGGTTCGCAGGGTAAAAGAATTGTAGCAATGAAATATAGAATTAAAATAAATAATCAAATAGCTGAGTTGCTTATTTATCCTTATCTATCTACTGTTAGAAGCGCATGCGACGATAATGGTTGGTGGATGGGATGGTTAGAAAAAAGAAATGATGATGATGATTATGTGGTTAGAAGAATGTTAGCTGGCGAAAAAGGAATTCCTTCTTTTTATGATTTGTTATTTCCATTTCAAATATATCCTCAATTATATTTAGATAGATTAAGATCAAATTATCATTTGTAAAAACAATAGTTATAAATTTAAAAGAAAATACATAATTAAAATTCCAAAAATAAAAGCTAAAATTTGTTTTATACTTTTTTTTAATTCAACTTCTTTGTGAAGTTCGGGAATTAAATCAGATCCGGCAATATAAATAAAATTACCAGCAGCAAAAGGAACAAGATATAAAAGAAGATTATTTATTTTTTGATTTAAAAAAATTCCAATTAAAGCGCCTATAATCGAAGAAAGAGCTGTTAAAAAATTTAAAAATAAAGCTTTTTTTATTTTAAATCCTCCATGAACTAAAACTCCAAAATCTCCTATTTCTTGAGGAATTTCATGAAAAATAACTGCTAAAGTGGTGGCAATTCCAGTTTTAATATCTAAAAAATAAGCTGAAGCAATGGTTAAACCATCAATAATATTATGAAAAAAATCTCCCCATAAATTCATAAAAACAAAAGGATGAATATGGTTTTTGGTAATTGGCATATGACAATGTCTCCAACAAATAATTTTTTCTAAAATAAAAGAAAAAAGAATTCCTGATAATATTGAAAATGAAATTATTAAAGTAAAGCCGTTTTCTTTGATTAATTCAGGCAATAAATGGATAAAAACATCTCCAAGCAAAGCACCGGCTGAAAAAGAAACAAAATAAATAAGAAAATTTTTTAATTTTTCTTTTTTAATAGTTAAAGTTAATATTCCAGCAAAAGAAAGTAGGCTTACAAAAAATACTGATAAAAATATATAAAGAAAATTATTAAAAATCATATTGTAAAATTATAACATAGATTTATGTATAAAGAAAGAATTAAAAAATTAAATTCTAAAGAAGTAAATTTATCTGGAAAATATGTTTTTTATTGGGTTCAAACTGGTTTAAGAATAGATTATAACTATTCACTTGAGTTTGCTATTAATCAAGCTAATAAATTAAAAAAACCACTTGTGGTTTTTTTTGGATTAAAAGAATTTAAATTTTCTAATTTAAGACAATATCAATTTTTAAAAGAAGGAATTTTAGAATATAAAAAAAATTTAGAAAAAATAGGTTCTAATTTTTTAATAAAAAGAATAAAAAATTTTGATGAAATATTAGATTTTGCAAATGATGCTTGTTTAATTATTTCTGATTTTGGTTATTTAAAAAAACAAAGATTTTGGCGTTATTATTTATCATCAAAAGCAAATGTTTCTTTTTTTGAAGTTGAAAACGATACTGTTTTTCCATTAAAAATTATTTCTTCAAAAAAAATAAGTTTTGCTTTTCAAATAAGAAAAAAAATTTTTAATGCTCTTCCCTACTTTGTTAGAATTTTTAATCTTCCTGAAATTAAAAATAAAGAAAAAATCTTTTTTCAATCAAAAAAAGAAATAGAAGAATTATTTGATCAATTAAAAATTGATAAAAAAGTATATCCTTCTTTTTTTATTGGCGGAGAGCTTGAGGCAGAGAAAAAATTAAAAGAATTTATTGAGAGTAAGTTAAGTTATTATAAAAATTATAGAGGCAATCCATCAAAAAATTTTCAATCTGATTTGTCAGCTTATCTTCATTTTGGTTTTATTTCACCTGTTAAAATTATCAATCAAATTTTAAAAAAATATCCAATAAGAGATGAAAATGTTATTTCTTTTTTTAATGAGCTTTTAATTTGGAGAGAGTTAGCTCGTAATTTTGTTTATTTTGAAGAAAATTATGATAATTGGAAAAATTTACCGCAATGGTCGATTAATACTTTAGATTATCATCAAAAAGATAAAAGAGAGTATGTTTATTCTCTTGAAGATTTAGAAAATGCAAAAACTCACGATAAATATTGGAATGCTTGTCAAAAAGAGATGCTTATTGCTGGCAAAATGCATAATTATATGAGAATGTATTGGGCAAAAAAAGTGATTGAATGGACTAAGGATTGGCGTCAGGCTTATGATTGGTTAGTTTATCTTAATGATAAATATGAACTTGATGGTCGAGATCCAAATGGTTATGCTGGAATTGCTTGGAGTTTTGGCCAATTTGATCATCCTTGGAATGAAAGAAAGATATTTGGAAAGGTAAGATATATGAATGATAAAGGTTTAGAAAGAAAATTTGAAATGAAGGATTATTTGAAAAAAATAGAAAATCTAGAAAAAAATTCAAAAAATAAACTTGAAAGATAAATAAAATTAAATCCATATAAAAAATCCTCAATAGGAATAGTTAATATTTTTATATTAGTTAAATATTTTTTATTGTAGATAACAACAGGTCTTTTAGTTAGATAATAATTAAAAATAAAAGTTAAAAGGAAAATAAAAATTGAAAATATTAAAAAATTAAATTTTAAAATTAAATTTATTTTTAAAATTAATAAATCAACAATTATTAATAAAATAAATAAATAATTAATAAATTTTAAGTATGGTTTTGAATTTTTTAAATATAAAAATAAAAAAGAAATAAAAATTAATCCAAAAAAAATTAAATTTAAAATAAATAAACTTTCTTTTTCAAAAATAATTTTTTTTAAATTAATCCATATTATCATTGTTGAAAAAGAAACAATTGGAAAAAAAATAATTTCTTCAATTGGAAGATTAAATATTTTTATATCAGTAATATATTTTTTATTAAAACTCCACCAAGAATTATTTACTTTTATATCATGAATTATAAAAATTATTGAACTTAAAATATTTGATAAAAAAAAATAAATATTTAAATTAGAAAGAGTTTTTTCATAAAAAAAATTTGCTATTAAAGGTGATAATAAAATTATTAAATTAAAAATTAAATATTCAAGTTTCATTTTTTTATTTTTTTCTTTCAATTAAATATTTTATAATTTCAAGAATAAATTGATTGAATTTTTTTGGAAATTTTTCTTTTAATAAAATTTTTTCAACCTCTATTTTTAGTTGATCAATTTTTTCTTCAATTATTCTTTTTGTTTTTGAATTAAGATAAAAAAATCTTATTCTATTTATTTCTTCAGATTTGACATTTTTTTTACCAAAGATTTTTTTAAAATCGTTTTTTATTTCTTTTTTTAAATAAAAATAAATTATTGTTTTTTTGTTTTCTTTTATATCAGAGCCTATTGTTTTTCCTGTTTCATCAGATAAAAATCCAATTAAATCATCTGTTATTTGAAATATAAGTCCTAAATTTTCCAAAATTTTTATTAAATTTTTATTTTTATAATTTTTATTTTTTATTAAAATAAGAGTTGAAATTATTGGTAAAACAAAAGTATATCTTGATGTTTTATAAAGATATATTTTTTTAATTTCTTCCTCTTTTGGTTCGTAGTTTGTTGAACTATAAACAACATCATCAGTTTGAGCTAAAGCGACTTTTATATATTCTTTTGTTAAAAAATAAATTAAATAATTTTTAGTTTTTTTATCAATATTTAATTTACTTAAAAAATAAAAACTTATAAAAAAACCAATATCTCCAATATTGATAGCCAAGTTATTGCCTAAGTTTTTTGATTCTTGTGAAATTTTTTGATATTTTTCTTGATAATAAAAATTTATTGTTTTCTCTCCCCTTCTTAAAGTGTCATCATCCATAATATCATCATGAATTAAAAGAGTTGAATGAATTAACTCAAAAAAAGAAGCAAGATAATAAAAATTTTTTCTATTAATTTTTTTACCTTTAAATAAATTATTAGTTAAAAAAACCAAAGATCCTCTTATTCCCTTTCCTCTTAAAATAAAATTTTTATAATTTTCAAAAAGTTCATTTTTTTCAAAAGAATAATCTAAAAAATCTGAATTAAATATATTAATTTCTTTTTCTATAAATTTAAAAATTTTGTTTTTGTATTTATTAATTTTTTCTATTAAAACCATATATTATTAAAAAATTATTAATAATTGTTTTTAATATTTGAAATTTTGTTATTTTTAATTTTTCTTTATGAAAAATAAGTTTTGGATTTTTAACTATTTTTTTAGCAATATCTTGATATAAAGAAATAGCTATTTTTATTGGAAAAAGAATATTTTTTTTAAAAAATTTATATGATTTTTTTGCTTTTTTTTCAAGCAAAAAAGATTTTTTGATTAAATAATAGATTATTTGATTTAATTTATTTTCATTTTCTTTTTTTAAAAAATTTTTATGATTAAGATTATATTTTTTTAATAATTCTTCAGGAAGATAAAATTTTTTAATTTTGTAGTCTTCATAAATATCCCTGACGTTATTTATTATTTGAAGAGAAATACCAACATTTTTAGCATCTTTATAAGTATTTTTTGGAAGTTTTAATAATTTTGCCATTATTATTCCAATTGTTCCAGCTACTCCATAAGCAAATTGGTTAAAATCCTTTATTTTTTTATACTTTTTTATAATTAATTCTTTTTCTTGAGTTTTTAAATAATCGTATATTTCTTTTTTAATTTTGTTTTCTTTAATTAATTTACCAATATCATTAATTATTTTTATCTTTGATCTTTTATTTTTTTCTATTAAATTTTTTAATTCTTGTTTGTATAAATAAAAATTTTTTTTGTCTGGATTTTTTTTATCAACAAAGTCGTCAATAATTCTTACAAATGAATAAAGAAGAAAAACTTTTTCTTTTATTTTTTTTGGAAAAAAAACTGTTGAATAATAGAAGGTTTTAGTATTTTTTTTAGTTATTTTTTGATAATTTCTCATCATAATCTTTTATCAAATTAAAAACAATTTGAGATGAAATTAAGACTGGAGGCATTCCAACTCCAGGATTAGTGTGATGACCAACATAAAAAAGATTTTTTATTTTTGAAGAAAAATTTTTAGGTCTAAATATAGCTGTTTGAAAAAAAGTATGAGCGATTCCAAAAGCTGAACCTAAAGTTGAATTATAATCTTTTAAAAAATCTTTTGCTTGAAAAATTTTTTTGATGACAATTTTTTTTTCAATATTTTCAATATTATTTAATTGAGCAAATTTTTTGACGATTTTTTTATAAAATTTTTCTACATTTTTTTTATTTAAAAAAAGTCCGGGAGGCATCGGCACTAAAATCATCACGCTATGATGATTTTTTGGAGCTAAAGAATAATCTGTTTTTGAAGGAATATGCCAGTAAAAAGATGGATTTTTTGGAATTGATTTTTTATTATAAACATTTTTAAAATGATTTTCCCAGTTGTCTGTAAAAAAAAGATTATGATGTTGGCTTTTTATTAAATTATCTTTTATTCCAAAATAAATCAAAAAAGCAGATGGTGAAAAAATCTTTTTTTGCCAATATTTTTTATTATATGTTTGATATTTTTTTGGAATTATTTTTGTTTCAAAAAACGGATAGTCAGCATTTACAACAAAAAAATCTGCATCATAATTGTTTTTATTAGTAATAATTTCTTTTATTTTATTTTTTTCAATTTTTAATTTAATTACTTCCTCATTAGTTTTAATTATTACTTTATTTTCTAAACATATTTTTTTTAAAGCTTCAATAACTTTATATATTCCTCCTTTCGGATAATAAATGCCTAAATTAAAATCTGCATGGGCTACTAATTGATAAAAAGCTGGAGTATTGTATGGAGATCCTCCAAGAAAAACAGTAGTATATTCTAAAATTTTTTGTAATTTTTTATTTTTAATGATTTTTTTTATATAATCATGAAGAGATTGAAATAAATTAAATCTTAAAAGATTAAAAATTATTGATGGTTTTAAGAGTGTTGTTATTTTTTTATAGTCTTGATAAACTAATTCTTTCATTGCCTGTTTATATATAAATTCTGATTTTTTTAAAATTTTTTCTAATTTTTTATCTCCATTTTTTTCTAACTGTTTAAATATTTTTTTGTTTTTTTCAATGTTTGAATCAATATCAATAACATTATTATCCTCAAAGAAAACTCTATAATGATTTTTAAGTTTTATAAGATGATAAAAATCAGAAGTTTTTTTATTAAATAATGAAAAATAATTATCAAAGACCTCAGGCATCATATACCAAGATGGACCCATATCAAAATAAAAATTTTTTAATTTTAAAAATCTGGCTCTACCGCCAATAATTTTATTTTTTTCAATTAAGATTGTTTTGTAACCATTTTTTGCTAAAAGAGAGGATGTTGCCAATCCTCCAATTCCTCCGCCAATAACAATAGCAGTTTTTTTCATAAAGAAAGATATTTTTTAATTTTATATAAAGGAATTTTTTTTATCCAAGGAGCAAAGTTAAAATTTTTAAATTTTTTATAAAGAATATTAAAATCCATAAAATCCATGCCATAACTATATTCTTCTTTATTTTTTATTTTGCCTTCAATTTCTATTAAATATAAATAGTTAATTTCATTTTCTATAAAACCTGATTTTTCATCTTTCTCTTTGTAATAATATTTATCTAAGAATTTTAATTTTTTTATTTTTCCTTTAAAAGTCCATTCTCTTTTGAAATTTTCAATAATTGCTTTCTCTATTTTTTGAAGTTTTTTATTTTTTAGCATTTGAGGATGAGAAGAAAAAGAAAGATCAAAAACATTATCAAAAACTTTATGTTTTCTTTTTTGAATAACATAAAAATTATTTATTTTTATAATACAAGTAAAACCTCGATGAAGAATTCCTTCTTTATGAGCCTGCCAGCGATCAATAGATTTGATAATTTTATCTTTTTTATTAACTTGAAGAATGTTAATGTTTTTTTGATAATAGTTCATTTATTTATATTTAATTATAACAAATTATTTTTCTTTTTTTATTGCTAAATATGTAGTTAATGGAACAGCTAAGATAATAAATATAGTTGATAGAATCATTCTTAAAATTTCTTGAATAATAATCTCATAATTTAATATTTGATAAAAATTTTTTTGGCTTAAATAAAAAAGCAAATATAAAGGAAAACTTGCGCTTAAATAAACAATTATTAATGTATTAAAAATTGAGTTTATATGATCTTGACCTATTTCAATTGCTTTTTGATAAATCAATTTTTTTTCTATTTTTTCTTTTTTTAAAGTTTCAACTATTGATGCTTGAGTAATAGTAATGTCATCAAGAGAACCAAAAATACCTAATATTATTGAGCTTAAATATACAAGCTCGAAGTTAATTTTTTTTTCAGTAATTATATTTACAAAATTTGCTTCTTCATCTATTCCAGTTATTTTTAACCAATAGATAAAAAAATAAGATAAAAAAGCAGATAAAATTATAAGAATTAATGATGAAATAACCGCAACAAAAGTTTTTTTTGAAAAACCATGAGCAAAAAAATAATTTATTGGAATTAAAAATAAAATTCCGATTAGAGTTGAAATAAGCGGATTGTAGCCATTTATAATATTGGGAATAATTGAGAAAAATATAATAAAAAAAGTTAATATTAAAGAAAAAAAACTTCTTAAAGCTTTATCTTTTAAAACAAAAAAAAGAATAAACAATAAGAAGAAAAAAATTAATATTATTTTTTCTCCTCTGTCTATGTCGTTGATTATTAAATTATTGTTTGTTCTTTCAATAATTATATTATCATTTTTTTTTAGATTTTTTTCAATTGTGTTCTTATATATTAAAGCTTCTTGTTCTTTGTTATTTATTTTTATTTTAGCAATATAATAATTTTCTTTTTCTTTTTTTATTTCTATAAACTTAGGAGATTTTTTTTGATAATAAAAAATAGAAAAAATTAAAAAAAATAAAATAATTAAAAAAATTTTTTTCATAAAATAATTTGACAAAATTAATTTTATTTTATAAATTTATATTGGTCAAATAAAAATTTAAAAAAGCTTGATTTTAGTCACTTCCTGATTTAATTTGGGAAGGAAGACTGTCCCGACTTAGTCGGGATTTTAGGGAACACCGGTGAAAATCCGGGGCTGTGCCGCAGCGGTAATCCCGACTGAGTTGGGAAAGCCCGAAGACCGATCAAGCTTTTGCGCCTCTTGGCGGACCCCGAGCAGGGATATTTTTATGAGTCTTTCTGTATCAGAGTCTTTAGCAAAATTTGGTTTTAATCCTCAAGAAAAAGTTAATTCTGAGACTGATTTTAAAAACCAGCTTGAGTCTTATATTCTTCATGTTTTTGAGGATAAGCCTGTTTCAAATAGATATTCTTATTTTTTAAAAAATGGCAAAATTTTTACTGAAGGCAATCAAGAGTTTTTTATTGATCCTGAGGAGAGAGGCGGATATTCTTTAAAAGGAACTCTAGAGGCAATTAGTTTAAGTTTAGATAATCCAGGAAAATTAATCTTTTTATATAGTCCTCCAGGACCAGTGACTTTTACTGCAGGAACAAAATATGACAAATTAGCTCCATATCCTTCAGGTCAGTTATATATAATGACTTCAGATGAATTTTCCAATAGAATTGATGCGATTGCCATATCGGTATCAAGAGAGGTTGAAGATAAAGTTTTAGGACTTTTAAGATTAAGGCATAATAGTGGATTTGATGATGAGAAACAAAAAATAATTTATTATTTGACTCATCCTCAATTATTTTATGGAAATATTGACAATTTAATAAATGACTTAGGAATTTTTTTATCAAAAAATGAAGATTTTTTAGTTTATAAGAATGTTAGAGGTGAGCGTTTTAACTTGTCCCATATTATTTCTTTTTTAATTAGTGGCTGGAGAAAAGAATTAAAATCTGAAGAACCAATAGATTATGATGAATTATATAAAAAAGCATTAACTGATCCAAAATTAGCTTATTTAGGAATTCTTTATGCTCGTTCCGGCGGATCATCAGTTCCTCTTGGAGGAAGCTGTGGCGGAAGCGAAACTAATCCAAGTGAGATTGAAGAAATTCTTCACGGTTTTAATCTTTTATCTACTTCTTGGCGAATTAGTGATATTCTTAAAAGTCAAGATTCAGATAAATATGGTTCTTTAGAATTCGAATGTCCTCATTGTCGAAAAAAAGTCAAAAGACCAAAAAATACTTTAATAGAAAAATGTCCTCATTGTGAAGGAAATGTAAGATGTTAATTTTTATTATTAAAATCTATTTTTATAACTTTTAATTTTTTAACAAAGCATTTTTGATTTAAAAAATAAGAAAATGATGGTTTTGTTCGGTCTTCATCACCGTTTATTAGTTCTTTAATATATGTGCCTGATTCTGATTCAATTTTTAAAATTGGATTTTTAGGATGATATGAGATTAATTCAATATAATAAATCTTTTTTTTTCTTTTAAGATTAGCTCTTCTTTTTAAGACTCTTGTTGGTGTTTTTTGGATTATTGTTAAATTAGAAAATTTTTTACAAATTTTTTCTAAAACTGATTTTAAAACTGGTTTTTCCAGCTGAATTTCAGTTTCATATGTTTTTTTTGGGGAAGCTAATTTTATTTGTCTAATTTTATTTTTCTCGCAAAAATTAAGATTAGCAACTTTAACATATTTTGAATTATGATTTATTTTTTCCTCAATTTTTTTAAGATTAATTTGACGTTTTTTTGGATTTTTAATTTCAATGACAAATGGTCTGCCTTTTCCTATTGTTATCACATCAATATCTTCTCTTCCGCATCCATGAAAAGAATGATCCTCTCCTCTGCTTTCTTTTAAAACAATTTCTCCAATTTCTTCTTGAACTGATGTTTGATATCTTTTTTTATGCCAACGGGTTTGAGGAATGCCGGGAAGAATTTTTTGATAATATCCAAAAATATATAGAGGTTTTATATTAAAGTTAATCTCATTTTTTTCAAAGTTAATCTCAATTAAAATATCAGGATTTTTAAAATCAGCTGTTTTTTTTAATTTTTTCTCAATTTTTTTTCCTAAAAATATTTTAATCTCTTTTTTTTCTTTTTCATCAATTTTATCTTTTATTCCAAGAAGAAATGTTTTGAATTGATATTTTTTTAATTGACTGGATATTTTTTTAAAAATATTATTGATTTGTTTTTTTATCATTTTTTGTGCCGCAGAGAGGAGTTGAACCTCTACGGGTTGCCCCACACGGTCCTAAGCCGTGCCTGTCTGCCAATTCCAGCACTGCGGCTTTTTATTATAAATAAATTATACTATTTTTATTTAATTGAAGCGACTTTTTATAATTTAAATTTTTTGTTTTTTTTAATTATAATATTTTTATTATGAATAAAAAAAATTCTTATAAAAAAGAATATCGTTTGCGTCAAACTTTTGTTTTACCTGTTTTTAAAATAATTATGGTTGAGTTAATAATAATTATTATTAATTTTTTAACAAGATTTATTTCTTTCAATTATTTAGGAGATTTTTTAAATAATTTCATTATTTTTATTGAGATATTAATTATTCAGTTATTTAATATTTATTTAGTTTTAAAAATTATATTTAGTTGGATTTCTTATGAATATATTATAAGAGATGATGAAATAATTATTAGACAAGGTTTACTAATCACAAAAGAAATCACTTATGAAATAGCTAATTTGCAATCAATGATTATTAATCAAGGATTATTTGGAAAAATTTTTAATTTTGGAACTATAAGATTATATAATCCAGTTTTGAAAGAAGAAATTTTTATTGAGAATATTAATAATCCTAATTTTTATGGTGATTTTATTCAAAAAAAAGAACCAGAGATTCCTTTTATAATAAAGCAAAATAATCAAAAATCAATAAAGAAATAAAAAATTATTTATTTTTTAGAAATAATTTTATTGATTTAAATCCAAAAATAAATCCGCCAATATGAGCAAACCAAGCTATACCTCCATGATTAATGTCAAAAGTAACTAATGAACCAAAACTAGAAAATAATTGAATAAAAAACCAATATCCTAAAAAAAACCAAGCAGGAATTATAATAATTTGAAAAAAACCAAATATTGGAAGAAGAGTTTCAATTTTTGAATTTTTAAATAAAACAAAATAAGCTCCAGCTACTCCTGAAATTGCCCCTGAAGCTCCAATCATTGGTATTTCACTTTGATAATTAAAGATAAATTGTGAAAATATAGAAAATATACCACTTAAAATATAAAAAATAATATATTTAAAATGTCCTAATTTATCTTCAACATTATCTCCAAAAATATGAAGAAACCAAAGATTTGAAATAATGTGAAATAAACTTCCGTGAATAAACATTGAATAAATTATATATTTATAGCTTTCTAAATTTAAAAAATTAAATTTTGAAGGTATAAATCCATATTTAAATATAAATTCTTCAAAATTATATGAATTTAATTGAATAAAAAAGATAAAAATATTTATAAAAATTATTAAATAATTTGCAAATGGAATTTTTTTTGATTTATTAATATCTCTTAAAGGAAGCATTTTATTATTATATTAAAATTTTTTAAGTTATAATTAAAAAATATTTTTAATTTTTAAAATCAAGGAGAGGTGCGAGAGTGGTTGATTCGGCACGCCTGGAGAGCGTGTATGGCCGAAAGGTCATCGCGGGTTCGAATCCCGCCCTCTCCGCAAATAATAAAATGATAAAAATATTTTTATATATATTTTTAATATATGAAATTTTTAAAATATTTAAGAAATATAATTTTGTTTTCTAAAATATTTAGAATAATTTTATTCATTGTATTATTGTTTATTGGATTTTTTTTTGGTATAAAGTATGAAGAATTTGTTAATAAAAATACAAATCTAAAGAAGAGATGTATAAGCCTTAACTCTTTATCTCAATCGCCTAAAAAAATTATTACTCCAACTTCAAGTTATATCAGTGAACAGAAATTTAATGATCTTATTTGGAAAAAACATATTAATTATGATTTAAAAATAAGTTTTGAATATCCTGAAAATCTTGGTTCTTATCGAAAAGAAGCTTTAAAAGTAAAGGATGGAAAAATAATTTTAACGCATAATATGTCATATATTTTTAAAGTTGAAAAAATTATAACAAATGATAGTGTTGAAAGTTGGTGGGATAAAAATGATTCTTTAAAAAATAATGGAAATGGAATTTTGCCAGCAAAAATGACTAAAACAAAATTTCATAATAAAACTGCCTATTATTTTGAAATTTTAGTAAATCAACAAGTTCCAAGTGATTTTTATATTATTCCATTTAATGAATATTTTCTTCAAATTTCGTTTATAAAAATTGAGCCTTATAGAGATGCTTTGTTTTCTTGTATTAATAATAATTCTAATTTATGTTCAATGTCTGACTTATATTCTAAAATTGATTATGATAATTATTATCGTCAATTTTATGATCTAATTATTCAAAGGATTTTAAGCTCAATTTCTTTTTTATTATAAAGATTTAAAAATATTTCTAGGTTTGATTTTTATTATTTTGTGAAATTTTTTAATAATAATTATATTTTATTTGTTTATTTTTTTTATTGAAAAACATCATTGCGTCGTTTAATATTTATTTATGGAGATAAAAGAAGCGGTTTTAAGATTTTTAGAATACTGCGAACTTGATAAAAATCTTTCTTTGCGAACTGTTAGAATGTATAGTTATTATCTTAATTTTTTTCAAGATTGGCTTTTTAAAAAATATCAAAAAGAGTTAAAGGTTGAAGAAATAAATGAGGAAGCAATTAGAAGTTTTCGTCTTTTTATTTCCCATCAATATAAAAATCCTTATAAAGGCGAACTTAAACGCCAGACTCAAAATTATTTTTTGGTAGCTTTGCGAAGTTTTTTTAGATTTTTATTAAAAAAAGGTTATAAGGTTTTATCTCCTGAAATGATTGAGCTTGGAAAAACAAGAGATAGAAATATAAAATTTTTGCTTCCTGAAGAACTAGAGCGATTATTTAATGCTGTTGATATTAAAGATGAAATTGGTTTAAGAGATAGAACAATTCTTGAGGTTTTATTTTCAACAGGTCTTCGCGTTTCAGAGTTAGTTTCTTTAAATCGCGAACAAATTAATCTTGAAAAAGGAGAATTTGGAGTGATTGGAAAAGGAGGCAAAGCAAGAGTGGTTTTTCTTTCAAAAAGAGCTATTGTTTGGCTAAAAAAATATTTAGAAAAAAGAAATGATCCTTACTCTCCCCTATTTATTCGTTATTCGGGTCCAAAAGCAAAAGAAGGATTAACTAATGAAAAAATGAGATTATCTGTCCGATCAGTTGAACGAATGATTGATAAATATAGAAAAAAAGCTGGTATTTTATTTAGAATTGGACCTCATGTTTTGCGACATTCTTATGCAACAGATTTATTGTCGCATGGCGCTGATTTGCGAAGTGTCCAGGAAATGCTTGGACATAAAAATATTTCTACTACTCAAATTTATACTCATGTTACCAACATCAGACTTAAAGAAATTCATGAAAAGTTTCACTCAGGAAATAAATGATAAAAACTCAAAACTCAAATCTTAAATCTCAAATTTATTATTTTTTACTATTTTTATTTATTTTTATTTTCTCTACCTATTTTATTTATATGTCAATAAGAAGAGTTGAGACTTTAAATTCTCATTATTATGATTTAGGAATTATGAACCAGACAATTTATAATACTTCCCGCGGAAGAATTCTTGATATGACTAACCCAACTTTTTTAAAAAATATGTCTCGGTTAGCAATTCATTTTGATCCAATCTTAATATTTTTTGCTCCTTTTTATTGGATATATCCTTCTTATATCTGGCTTTTAATTTTTCAGGTAATAATTGTTGCTTTTGGAGCCTACCCCCTTTTTCTTTTGGGAAGAAAAATTTTAAAAAACGATAATTTGAGTTTGTTAATTTCTTTACTATATTTATCTTTTTTTGCAGTTCAAAGAATGATTCTTTTTGATTTTCATGCTGTGGTTTTGGCAACAACTTTTTTTATCGCTTCTTTTTATTTTTTAGAGATTAAAAATTGGAAATTTTTTTATTTTTTTATAATTCTCTCTCTTTTGACAAAAGAACATATTGGTCTTATTGTTTTGTTTTTTGGCAGTTATATTTTTATCTTTAAAAAAGAAAAAAAACATGGTTTGATAACAATGTTTTTGGGAATTATTTTTTTTATCTTAACAACTTATTTTATTATTCCTTATTTTCGAAGCGATATTCATTTTGCTAAAAATTATTTTTATAATATTAAAGGAAGATTTTTTACCATAATAAATAATGGTTTTGAATATTTTTTTAGATTAACAACTCCTTTATTTTTTTCATTATTAGCGCCTGAGATATTTTTAATTGCTTCTGCTGAATGGGGAATAAATATTTTAAGCCTTAATAATAATATGAGAGCAATATATTTTCATTATCACGCAATAATTATTGCTTTTCTTTTTATTGCTTTGATTTTTGGAATCAAGAGATTTTTAGACTTACCAATAATAAAGAACAAAATAATAAAAATTTCTATTTTCTTGATTTTTATATTTTTAAATATTCGCTCTATTTATTTTTACAATCCTTTACCTTTTCTTGTTAAAGAAAGAATAAATTATGAAAATATTCATTGGTTGACTAAAAAATCAATTAATTATTGGCAGGAAAACTTAAAAGATGAAAACATAATTGTTTCAACCACTCCTCTTTTGGCACCTTTTTTTACTAATAGAAAAACTTATTATAATTTTTTATTTGATCCAGCATTTGGAGAAACAGGAGAAATTGAAGATGATATAATTAAAAAATCTGATAATTATAAAAAAGCTGATTATGTCATAATTTATAAAAAAGAAATTGGTGATTTAGATTCTGGAATTTTGCCAGTAAGGTTTTATCAAAAATTAAAAGAAGATAAAAATTTTGAGATGATATATGCAGATAGTTTAAATGAAAAATATGGAGGCAGTATTGAAGTTTATAAAAAATTAAAAGTTAAAAATTAAAAATTTAATGATTTCAATTATTATTCCATTTTACAATGAAAAAGAAAATCTTCCAATTTTGATTAATAATTTAACAAAAACATTAAAAAAAAATAATCAAAATTGGGAAATTGTTTTAGTAGATGACGGGTCTGATGACAAATATCAAACATCAAATATCAAATATCAAAAAGAGAAAATTAGATTGATTAAACATAGAAAAAGACTTGGAAAAGGAGAAGCATTAAAAACCGGAATTGAAAATTCTAAAGGAGAAATAATTGTTTTTATGGATGCAGACTTACAAGATGATCCTAAAGATTTACCAAAATTTTTAGAAAAAATTAATAAAGGATATGATTTTGTTAATGGTGCGAGAACAAAAAGAAGTGAAAGTATAATAGTTAAAACTTATTCAAAAATTGCTAGCTTTTTTTTAAAAATTTTTTTTCATTCTCCATATAGAGATATTAACTGTGGTTTTAAAGCATTTAAAAAAGAAACAGTCCAAAATTTTGTTTTTTATGGAAATAATTTTAGGTTTTTTCCTCTTTATGTTTTTTATCAAGGATATAAAGTAACCGAAGTGCCAGTTATTAATCATCCGCGAAAATTTGGCAAATCAAAATTTGGTTCAAAAAAATTAATTGGCGGAATTTTTGATATGATTACAGCATTTTTTTTGTATAAGTTTTCTGAAAGACCTTTTTATTTTTTTGGAACAATTGGTTTGTTTTTTTCTTTAATTGGATTTTTGCTTTTAGGATATTTAGCTTATGAGCGAATTTTTCATAATATGCTTTTATATCGACGGCCAATTCTTTGGCTTGGAGTTTTGCTTTTTATAGTTGGTGTTCAAATATCAATGACAGGGATAATTGGCGAGCTTATTGTTTATTTAAATAAAAAAAATAAAAAATTATGAATCCTATATTAGCTCTTGTTATTACCAATATTATTTGGGGAGGCGCCTCGCCTATTTTTAAATTTGCTTTGGAAAATATTCCTCCTTTTACTTTGGCTTTTATCAGATTTTTTTTTGCTGGATTGATTTTTTTGCCTTTAGCAATAATTAATTTTCAAAAAATAGATTTTAGACGTTTTCTTGAGATTTTTTTAGTTGGTTTTTTTGGAATTTTTATTAATATTAGTTTTTTCTTTTTAGGATTAAAAAAAACTGAAAGCATCAATGTACCGATTATTGCTTCATCCGGTCCTGTTTTTTTATATATTTTTTCGATTTTGTTTTTGAAAGAAAAACCAAAATTAAAAGTTTTTTTCGGAATGATGATATCTTTGATTGGTGTTTTAATCATTGTTTTATCTCCTGTTTTTTTAAACGGTCAAAAAATTTCAGTGGGCGAAGTTGAAGGAAATATTTTTATAGTTTTGGCAACAATGGGAACAGTTTTTTCTACTTTAATTGGCAAAGATCTTTTGAAAAAAATTAATCCTTACATAGTTAGCGCTTTTTCTTTTTTAACATCAAGTATTTTATTTTTATTTTTTGTTCCAAATGAGTTTAGAAATTGGAATTTTATTAATCTTAATTTAAATGGTTGGATAGGAATAATTTATGGAGTGTTTTTTTCTTCAGCTATTGCTTATTTTTTATATTATTACGGCATCTCAAAAATTCAAGCTCAAGAAGTTGGGATTTTTACTTACCTTGATCCAATAGTGGCTGTTGTTATTGCTTATTTTTTACTTGGAGAAGTGCCTAATTTTTTTTATATTTTAGGAAGTATTTTTGTTTTTGGAGGAATATATTTGGCTGAAGGAAGATTTAATTGGCATCCTTTTCACAAATTAAAAGTGAAAAATTAAAAATCAAAAGTTATAATAAAGAAATGAAAGTACTGATTACTGGTTGTGCTGGTTATATTGGTTCAATTGCTGCTGATTTGTTTCTTAAGGCAGGATATAAAGTTGTTGGTATAGATAATTTTCAAACAGGATATAAACAACCTATTGATATTTTAAAAAAAAGATATGCTAATAATTTTATTTTTTATGAAAAAGATTTAAAAAGTGATTTATCAGAAATTTTTGAAAGAAATAAAGACATATCTTCAGTTGTTCATTATGCTGCTTCATGTGTTGTTGATGAATCGATGAAAAATCCTTATAAATATTTTGCCAATAATCCAAATTCAACTTTAAATTTAATTGAGACGATAACAAAATATAATATTAAAAATATTGTTTTTTCTTCAACTTGCGCTTTATATGGAGAAGCTCAATATGTTCCTCTTGATGAAAATCATCCAACCAACCCAAACAATGTTTATGGCGAATCAAAACTAATGGCAGAAAAAATTATTTCTTGGTATGGAAAAATAAAAAAATTAAACTATATTATTTTTCGATATTTTAATGTTTCTGGAGCTACAGAAGATGGTGTTTTTGGTTATTCAAAAAATCCATCAACTCATTTGACAGAAAACGCTGTTCGATCTGCTTTAGGGATTGCCCCTTTTTATCTAACTTATCAAAAAACAAATACTTTTGACGGCTCGCCTATTCGCGACTATGTTAATGTTTTAGATTTAGATGAAGCTCATTTGATGGCAGTTGAAAAACTTAAAAATTTGAAAAAGGAAAAATTTCAAGAAATTATAAATTTAGGCACAGGCACTGGAAATAGTGTTCTTGAGGTAGTTAAAAAAGTTCAAGAATTAACAGGAAAAAAATTTGATATAAAAGCCTCTGATAATCCTCGCCAAGGAGAGGCGCCAAAACTTATTGCATCAATCAAAAAAGCAGAAAAACTTTTGGGCTGGAAACCAAAAAGAAAAATAGAAGATTCAGTTGCCTCTCTTATAAAATGGTATACTAAAAATCCTCAAGGATGGGAAAAATAAAAAAATAAAAAATTAAAAATTAAAAAAAATAGAAATGATAATTGGAATTATTTTAGCAGCCGGCAAAGGAACAAGGTTAAAATCTAAAAAAACTAATAAAGTAACTTTGCCTTTTCTAAATAAACCTTTAGTTTTATACGCTGTTGATTTAATGGAAAAAATTACTAAAAAAACAATTGTTGTTGTTGGTGCTTTTCATCAAAGTGTTAAAGAAGCATTAAAAAATAAAAAAGTCCTTTATGCTTATCAAAAAAAAAGATTAGGCACAGGCCATGCTGTAAAAGTAGCTTTAGATAAAATTGACTCTTTAAAATTAAAACCAAATTTAATTTTAGTCGGATATGGAGATCACACAATGTTTTATAAAAAACAAGATATTGAAAAATTAATAAATGAACATATAAAAAATAAAGCAGCTATGTCTTTAATAACAACAAAAAGCAATGAAAATGAAAAACTTCATTGGGGATATATTATAAGAGATAAAAATAATAATGTTACTGACAGTGTTGAATATAAAGATGCTTCAGATGATATTAAAAGAAAAATAAATGAGCTTAATGCTGGTTTTTATTGTTTTGATTTTAAATTTTTAAAAAATAATATAAAAAAAATCCCAAAATCTTTAGTTTCAGGCGAATATTATATCAATAGTTTAGTTAATATAGCTTCAAAAAACAATTTAAAAATATTAGGAATTGAAGTGCCTTTTTCTTCAGTTGGAATTGGGGTAAATACTAAAGAAGAATTTGAGGAAAGTCAAAAGATATATCTTTCTTTAAAAAAATAATTATTTATTGTAAAATAATATTAATATTAAAAATGAAAAAAATAACTACTAAAAATATTCATTTAGGAGTTAAAAATTCTGATTCTGTTTTTGGTTCTGTCAATCCTCCAATTTATTTATCTTCAACATATAAATTTCCAAACAGTGAAATTGGAGCAAGAAGATTTAAAGGAGAAGAAAAAGGAATGATTTATTCTAGATTTACTAATCCTACAATTCAAGCTCTTGAAGAAAGACTTATAGCTTTAGAGGAAGCAGAAGCATCTATTGTTACTTCATCTGGAATGTCAGCAATAACAACTGTTTTTTTTAATTTTCTTAAACCTGGAGATGAGATAATTGCTCATAAAGTTCTTTATGGAGGAACAACTCAACTTTTAACTCATATTTTGCCGAAATTTGAAATAAAAACACATTTTGTTGATTTTAAAAATAAAAAAGAAATTGTAGAAAAAATATCTTCTAAAACAAAAATTATTTATTTTGAAAGTCCAACTAATCCAATGCTTGAAGTAATTGATATTCAAGCAATAGTTAATTTGGCTAAAGAAAACAATATTATGACTGTTTTTGACAATACTTTTTCTCCTTTAATTCAAAAACCTTTTAGTTTAGGAATAGATATTATTATTCATAGTCTTACAAAATATATTGGTGGTCATTCTGATTTAATAGGCGGAGCAATAATTGGCAAAAAAAAATTAATTGATGATATTTTTAATAAATCTTTTATTTTTTTTGGACCAACTCTTTCTCCTTTTTCTGCTTTTTTAGCTTTAAGAGGAATGACTACCCTTGAAATACGATTAAGACAAATTTCAGAAAATGCAAAAAAAATAATAAATTTTTTAGAATCTCATCCGATAATTGAAAAAATTTATTATCCAGGATATGCAGACAAATCTCAAAAAGAAATTGTAAAGAAACAAATGAATGAAAATATTGGTTTAGGAGGAGTGATTTCTTTTGAGGTAAAAGGAGGTTATGAAAAAGCAAAAAAAATTGTTGATAATGTTAAGATAATTTATTTAGCTGTATCTTTAGGAGCAGTTGAAAGTCTTATTGAGCATCCAGCTTCAATGACTCATAGTGAATTAAACGAAAATCAATTAAAAAAAGCAGGAATAACTCCTGGATTAATAAGACTTTCTGTTGGTTTGGAAGATTCAGAAGATTTAATTAATGATTTAAATCAAGCTTTCTTAAAAAGTAAATAAATATTTTGAGCGGGATACGGGAGTCGAACCCGTCTCTTCTGCTTGGAAAGCAGACATTGAGCCGATCAACTAATCCCGCTTTAAAATGATATTAAATATAAAATATAATTCTTAAAAAATCAACAGAAATATAAAATAAATTCAAATCACATTTATTTTTTTAAGGTATTGGAAATTTTAAAGCCATTTTTTTTATCTCATTTTTTATTTTTTTAATATCTCTGTTTTTTTTAATTGTTTTTTCAAAATTTTTTATAAATTCTCCTCTTTTTTCTTTTGGCAAATTCCAAAAAGAAAAATTATTTCCTTGTTTTTTAAAATAATTTTTAATTATTGATAAAACTTCAATTATTTTTTTGCCGATAAATCTCATTTCTTTTTCTTTCATTCCGCGGGTAGTTGAGGCTGGAGTTCCAAGTCTTATTCCTGAAGGATAAAAAGGAGATGCTGGTTCATTTGGAATTGTATTTTTGTTTAGTGTTATTCCAGCCAAATCTAAGGCTTTTTGGGCAAAAACACCGCATCCTGGGCCAAATAATGGCGATAAATCGGCTAAAATAAGATGATTTTCGCTTCCTCCGCCGACTAAATTTAATCCTCCTTTTTTAAGTTCTTCTGCTAAAGCCTGGCTATTTTTTACTATTTGATGAGCATATTTTTTAAAAGATGGCTGAAGGGCTTCATTTAAAGCAACAGCAATAGCAGCTGTTTGATTGTCGTGAGGACCTCCTTGAAGACCAGGAAAAACTGCTTTATTTATTTTTTCAGGAAGCTCTGGATCTTTTTTTAAGCCTTTTTCAGTTACCATAATCATCGCTCCTCTTGGACCTCTTAAGGTTTTATGAGTGGTTGTTGTTATTATATGGACATAATCAACCGGTGACGGATGAACTCCTCCGGCAATAAGACCAGCAATATGTGCTATATCAGAAGCTAAATAAGCATCGACTTCATCAGCAATTTCAGCAAATTTTTTATAATCAAATTTTAAAGGATAGGCTGTTGCACCAACCCAAATAAGACGAGGTTTATATTCTTTTGCTAATTTTCTTATTTCATCATAATCAAAAAGATCTTGTTTTTTGTAAACATCAGTTTTTTTTAGAGCGTATTGAATAGTTTTAAAAAATATTCCTGTGGCTGAAACCGAATGTCCGTGAGTTAAATGTCCGCCGGCGGTTAATGCCTGACCCATAACCACATCTCCGGGTTTGCATGTAGCTAAATAAACAGCTAAATTGGCAGGAGATCCTGAATAAGGTTGAACATTGGCAAAAGGAACACCAAATAGTTTTTTTGCTCTTTCAATTGCTAAAAGTTCAACATCATCAACATTTTCATTGCCTCCATAATATCTTTTTTTAGGATAACCTTCTGAATATTTATTAACAAAATAAGAAGATAAAACTTTTCTTACTTTGCTTGAGGCGTAATTTTCTGAAGGAATAAGCTCAACACCTTCTTTTTGTCTTTTTTCCTCAAGATTTATAAGTTTTTCGATTTTTTTGTCATTCATATTTTTTGAATTTTAATTTATAAATTTATATAATAAAATAATAGTATTTTTTTAAAAAAAATCAATTGATTATCTATTAAATGAATAAAATAAAATTAAAAGCAATTGTTTTAGAGAATAGAAAATCTTTTATTTTTTATCTTTATATTTTATTAACAATTTTTATTACTCTTGTTTTAAATCATCAGCAGTTAATTGTTGGAACAATTGTTAATTCTTTTTTGTTTTTTACTGCATTAAATATTGATAAAAAATATCAT
>JAOAFI010000046.1 GCA_026416375.1 Patescibacteria group bacterium
AAAATTGAAAATTCTATTTCTGTTCCTTCTGATCTACCAATCCAATTTTTTTGCATCTCCAAAATTCCTTGAGGCCAGTCTAAATCTTTTAAATCTTCCAAAAGTTTATCAGCATATGAGGTAATTTTAAAAAGCCATTGAGGAAGAGTTTTTCTGGTAATTGATTTGCCACAGCGTTCATGAGTACCATCAGACAAAACTTCCTCTTCAGCTAAACCAGTTTTGCAAGAGGGACAATAATAAACTGGTATTTCTTTTTTATACAAAAGACCCATTTTAAAAAACTGGATAAAAAGCCATTGAGTCCATCGGTAATATTCTGGATCAGTGGTTGAAAACTCTCTTTCCCAATCATAAGAAAATCCAAGCATTTGCATCTGACGCTTAAAGTTTTTGATATTTTCCGGCACCATATCCATTGGGTTTTTTTTCGCTTTGATAGCTGCGTTCTCAGCTGGCAGTCCAAAAGCATCCCAGCCCATTGGGTGAAGCACTGGATAACCATTCATTCTAAAAAAACGGGCTAAAACATCAGTGCCAGTGTAAATCCGCACATGACCAACATGAAGACCGGCGCCTGATGGATAAGGAAACATTGATAAAACATATTGCTTTGGTTTTTGAGTTAGCGAATTTATGGGTTTTTGAGTTTGATAAACTTTTTCTTTTTCCCAATTTTCACTCCATTTTTTTTCAAAATTTTGAGGATGATATTTTAAAGACATATTTATAAATTTTATAAAACAAGATAAATAATATCAATATTAATCAAAATATTCACCCTGAGAACATAATCCAGCAAAAAGACTATTTAAATTAGGTGATAAAATCACAATTTCATCTTTAGTTATTGATCTTAGTAAAGCAAAAAATTCTTTTCCATTATCATCGGGTTTTATTGATAAAGAAGGCTTGATAAAATCAATAACAAAGAGATTTTTTTCTTTTCCAGTTTTATAAACTTTAATTACTCCTCCATAATTTTCTTGAGATTGAGTCATATTTTTATGAACAAAAAAAGAACTTGAACCAATAATTATTTTATCTTCTTCTATAACATATTTTAATTCTAATTCTTCAAAATTATATCCTCCAAATTCTTCTAAAATACAATAAGTAAGATTATGCAATCCATAACAAAAATTAAATATTTTACTTAATCTTCTTGTAAAATAATTAAAAAATTCTATTTTTAATTCCAAATCTTTTTCAATATAAGAAAATCTTTCAGCAAAAACTTGATATCTTAAAGCCAAAGGTGTTTTCATTTGACCGTTTTCTTTGCCTAATTCTAAATCAATGCTTGTTTCCTCAATGTTTGCCAAAACATCAGCTGACTTTATAATTCTTAAATATCCTCTTTTTATTTCATCTTCTTCGCTCCAAATTCTTAAAAAATCTCTTCTTTTTCCTTCTGAATAACTAGTTTTTTCTTTTTCTTCTTTTAAAGGAGTTAAAATTTTTACTAAATCAATAATTAAATTTATTCTATCTTCACTTAATGATTGATTTCTTAAAAAATTAACTAAACCTTCTGATGTTTCCTCTTCTGTTTGACCATTATTTCTTCTTACTTCTAATACATCATGAAAAAGTGAAGCAAAAATTAAAACATCATAGTCTATAGATGTTTTTAGATCATCTGGCAAATTATTAAAAATCTCTGAGGCTAAAACAGCAGTTCGCAAAACATGACGAAGATAGAGACCTTCGTTTACTTTTCTTAAAACATCTTGTCCTTTTAATTGATATTGACTTCTTACAAAAGTCATTGACTTTCCTAAAATATTAAACAATTGAGAATGTTCTGAAAAATCAATTCCAAAAAAACAAAAACTTTTTAAATCTTCTTGATGTTTTAAATCAAATTCTCTAAATAAACAATCTAAACTAAAATTAGGTGTTTCTGTTGACATTTTATAGGATATTTTACTTTAGTTATGTTATTAATTCAATCTTTTTCCACATTAAGTTTTTCAAACCAACCTCTTCTAAGAAGAATAGCAATTACCGCATAAACTCCAATATCAATCCAAGAATCATCAATGCTTTCATTTTCAGGTTTTCTACCTGTCATAAGAAGATTCTTTATTCGATTAAATTTTTCGCTTATTCGAAAAGCAATTCCAAGCTCACCCATATCTAAAATATTTCCTTTACCATAATCTTTATGTTTTTTTAAAAAAGTCTCAAGCATTTCTTTAGTAATAATCTCAAAAGCTTCATCTAAATATTTTGGATTTTTCATATTTGAAAAAATTAAATAATAATAATTATGTTAATTAAATTTTATTAAAATTTCCACAACATGTTTTTTTATTTTTTCACTAACAACTACTCCAATTATTCCATATTGAAAATGGCCATAAAAAACTAAACAATTAAGAGGTACAAACAAAATCGCCGGTAAAGCTAAAAGATCTTCTTCGCCGTCAATAATAAAAAAAGGTTTTTGACAAGAAAAATTTTCAAAAAATATCTTTATTTTTTCAGCGGTTTTCAGATTTATTGTTCCAGGATTATTTTTTAACAATATTTTTTTTTCAAAAATATTAATATATTCTTTTTTTTCAATAAATTTTCTTCGTGATTTAAAATCAATAATTTTCAAATTGGGATTTATTTTTTTTTCTAAAAGCGATTTAGTAATAATATCACCAACAGAAACAATCATTAATGGTTTTTTATTTTTTATAAATTTTATTGCCTCATCTATATTTTTTAAAATTTTTCCCAATGGTTTTCGAAGTTCTTTTTTTAAATTTTCAGGAAGAACTAATTCTTTTTTTTCTTTTTTTAAAAAAGACTCTAAAAAAAACCAATAATTTTTGCCATCTCTGTCAATTTCTCCTTTTCTTATTCTTTCTGATGAAATAATTTTGCCGTCTTCTAAAAAAACATCAGAACAAATAATAATTCTTAATTTTTTTAAATTATTTTTTTCTCTGATTTCATTTATTTTTAAAGCATTAAAATAGGTATTTTTTGAGACAACAATCGCCTCAATATTTTTTCTTTTATCAAGATCACCAATAAAATTATTTATTTTAATAATTAAGGCTTTATAAAAATCTTTTTGTTTTTTTAAAAAATTACTGACGTTATTTTTTCTTATATTAAAATTTTCAATTATTTTTGATAAATTTTTATTTTTTACAAAATTATCTGAAGTAATCCCAACTATTATTTTTTTTCCATATTTTAAAGCAGATTTTAATAAAGCCCTATGGCCTTTGTGAAAATGATCAAATGTTCCGGCAACAGCAATATTTTTAAAAATTTTTTTCTTTTCTTTTATTTTTTTTATTAAATTAAAAATTGAAAATTTAAGATTAAAAATTAAATATTTTGGCACTCTATCTTCCCATTTTTTCCCTTTTCTAATCAATTTTCTTATTCTCCAGCCTTCATAAAGATGTCTTTTATAATACGAAAATCTTATTATTTTATACCCTGCTTTTTCCATAATTGAATTTGTCAACTCGTTGTTTGAAACAACAATATCAAAATCGTCTGCTTGTTTTTTTACATTTTCAAGCCACTTTTTATCATCAAAAAAATCCTCAAGGGCAACAATTTTAAGTAATTTATCATTAATTTTTTCTTTGACAAAAACTTTTTCAATTGTTTTTTTTCTTGTTTCAAAATCAAGAGGATTGTCTTTGCTAAAAATACTTGCTGAACAAATGCCAACAATGATTTTTTCAGAAATTTCAAGAGTTTTTTTTATCAAATAAAGATGGCCAAAATGAAAAGGCTGAAAACGGCCAATAAGTAAAGCTGTTTTATATTTCATTAAATTAAAAAAAATTAACAATAACGATTATAATATACTATAATATGAAAAATATGCCAAATTTTGATATTTATCCAAAAAAAGAAACAAAAAAAATCATTTCTTTTTTAAAATCAATTCAAAAAAAAACCAAAAAAGAAAAAGTTGTTATTGGTATTTCTGGCGGAATTGACTCAGCTTTATCCTTGACTCTTCTTTCAAAAGCCTACAAAAAATCAAATATTTTTCCAGTTTATCTGCCCTATGCTCTGCCAATTATTAAAAGTTTTGATAAAAATCTAAAAAAAACTAAAAATCTTGTCAAAAAACTTAATCTTTCTGAAGAAAATTTTTTAATAATTGAGATAAAAAAACCTGTTGATAAGCTGATTGATATTGCCAAAGGAGTCGGCAAAAAAGGACTTGATAGATTTATTTTTGAGCTAAAAGAATGTTTTACCTGTCCAAGCGCTGACTATACCAATAAAATAAGAGTCGGCAATATTTTAGCTAGAGTCCGGATGATTGTTCTTTTTGATATTGCCAAAAAAGTCGACGGCTTAGTTTGCGGTACTGAAAATCGCTCTGAGGCGCTTTTGGGCTATTATACCCGCTACGGAGATCAAGCCTCAGATATTGAACCAATTGCTCATCTTTATAAAACTCAAGTTTATCAGCTGGCAAAGTTTTTAAAAATTCCAAAAGAAATAATTGATTCTCCTGCAAGCGCTAATCTTTGGGAGGGTCAAACTGATGAAGGAGAGTTTGGTTTTAAATATTCTGAAGCAGATCAAGTATTGCATCAAGTTTTTGATTTAAAAAAACCTTTAAATAAAATTGATAGGAAAAAATTCCCAAATCTAAAAAAAATTTTTCAATACTATAAAAACAATGAATTTAAAAAACAAGTGCCTTATTCTTTACTGAAATAAGACCTCCACCAAAACAAACAAAAAAGCAGTCAACATCAATATCTGACCTTCTTTTGCGGATATTTCTTTTTTTGACTGAGAAAAAATATAAAAAATTCCAAGACCTAAAAGATTGACAATAAGAGTTTTAAGAGAATAATTTTCAATATGAATTCTGGCGCCGTTTAAAAGAGCCAAGATTCCAAAAATCAAAGTATTAGCAGCTGCTGAACCCAAATAATCTCCAAGCGCCACTTCTTTTTTACCCATAAAAATTGATCTAACAGCTAGGCTTATCTCAGGCAGATTAGTCCCCAAAGCCAAAATAATTACTGAAACTACAAATATTGGCACGCCAAGAATTTTCCCATATTCAATTGTTTGATTGACAATAAAATTGCTGGCAACAAAGATAATTCCCAGATGAATTAAGAGCTCAAAAACTATCTCAATAAAATGACCGACTTTTTTAAAACTCAAATCTCTAAAAGATATATGAAGACTTTTTTTTCTTTCAATAAAGTAAAAAAGAATAAAATAAATCAATATTAAAAAAACTCCTTCAGTTCGAGTCAAAACATTATCAGCAATAAGAAAAATAGGCGCCAAAACAACAAGAAGAGCAAAAATCATATCTTTATAATTTAACTCATGAACCATTTTTACTCCTCCTCCAAAAACTGCCAAAATCGGAATCACAATCGTAAAAAGATAAAAAGAAGCACCAATCAAATTGCCAACAAAAATATCCGGAGTTTTTTTGATAAGCGAATTGACGCCAACAGAAAACTCAGGAATTGAAGTCAAAATTCCCAGAACAAAAAAAGATAAAGCAAAAGAAGAAAAACCAATTTTTTTAGCCACTTTTTCAATAATATCAACAATTTTACCGGCACTATACCACAAAACAAAAAAACAAAAGATATAAATCATTGATTTTAATAATAAAAATAAAATCTCCATAATTTAAATATATCATAAAAATTTGCCCTCCGAATAGGAGGGCAAATTTTTTTAAATTTTTTTAATTTTTTTACATTTTTGGTTCTTCTTTAGAAGAAAAGTTATTATTAAACCTTCTTTCTCTTCTGTCACCAAATCTTCTTCCGCCTCCTCTAAATCTGTTTTCTCTTGGCTGAGGAGGTCTGGCTTCTGAAACAACCATTTTTCTTCCTTTAAAATCTTGGCCGTTCATTGTCTCAATTGCTTTTTTAGCTTCTTCTTCTGTTCCCATCTCAACAAAACCAAATCCTTTTGATCTGCCCGTGTCTCTGTATCTTATAACAGTGGCTGAAACAACATTACCGGCTGATGAAAATTGATTTTTTAAATCTTCATCAGTGACTTCATATAAAAGATTGCCAACATAAAGTTTTGTACTCATCCTTTATCACCCCCTTTAAAACAAAAATAAAATTTAAAATTCAAAAAATATAAAATAAGAAAGAAAAATAAATATGAAGCTAAAAACAAATTATAAAAAACAAAAAAACTCACAAAAATTTTCTATTTATCGTCAAAGACCTTCGAAATCTCGAACGCCAAAACGAAAACAAGTAATAAAATATAATTATATAACTTTTAAAGATTAAAAGTCAAATTGATTTTTTTAATTTTAAAATCTTTTAAAAATAAATTAAAATAATTTTTTCCTGGATTATCAGTTAAATAAATCTCTTTTTTTGAATTTTTTGACAATTTTTTTTCTATTTCCGGATGGTTTTTTAAATAAAGACTTAATTTTTCTGCGATTATTTTTCCTTGACTAATAACTTTGATTTTTCTTCCAATAATTTTTTTGATATTTTTTTCAATTGCTCCATAATGAGTACAAGCCAAAATTAATTTATCAACTTTTTTTTCAATAAATATCTTTAAATAATCTTTTAAAACTAATTCCAATGCTTTTGATTTTATCTCTCCTTCTTCAATAAAAGGAACTAAAAGAGGAGTTGGTTTTTGAATCACTTTTGTTTTCGGATTAATTTTTTTTATTTCTTTTTTATAAAAATTTGAGCTAATTGTTGCCTTGGTGCCAATAATTCCAATTAATTTATTTTTTGAAGATTTTAAATCAAGAGATTCAATTGT
>JAOAFI010000032.1 GCA_026416375.1 Patescibacteria group bacterium
CGCCAACAATTACGCCGACTTTATTTTTAACAAATGCGCCTGTACCAACTCAAGCGCCAACTTTAGCTCCAACATCAATATCAAGCTCAAATCAAAATTCGTCAAATAATTTTTCTTCAGCTTATAGTTCTCAGCCAATAGCTTCTTTTTATCCGTCTGAAGCTCCAGCTCTTTTTTCTAGAATTAAAACCACAGAAAATCTTGATTTAAAAAATGAAGATGAGAACAAAAATAAACAGCAGATTTTAGGAGAAAAAACAGAAAAAACAAATAATCAGAAAAATCATAAAGTTATTTATTTATTTTTAATAATTATTGGTGGAATTTTCTTATTTTTAATTGGTAAAAAAATAAAAAATCATCGTATAATATCTTCATGAATAAAAAAATCTCTCTTTTGACAGCAACAAAAAATAATCAAAAAACAATAGAAAAAACTTTAAAATCAGCAAAAGATGTAGTTTCAGAAATTATTATTATTGACAATGGCTCAACTGATAAAACTTTAGAAATTGCTAAGAGATATAAAGCAAAAATAATTTTTTTCAAAGGAGATAATCTTGGCAGACAGTATCAAAAAGGTTTAGAAAAAGCAGAGAATTTATGGATATTAATTTTAGATAGCGATGAGTATTTAAGCAGTTTTTTAAAAAAAGAAATCAAAGATTTGATTGAAAAAAATCAATTAGACAAATATGACGGCTATCTAATTCCTTTTCAAAATTATTTTTTAAACAAGCCAATCAATTATGGCGGAGAAAATTATCAAATGTTAAGACTTTTTAAGAAAAACAAAATTTATATTACTCCAGAAAAAATTCATCAAAAATATATTTTAAAATCAAAAAAAATAAAAGTATTAAAAAATAAAATAATTCATCATTCCTATCAGAGTCTTTGCCAGACTTATAAAAAATTTACATATTATGCAATTGAAGAAGCAAAACAAAAGATTGAAAAAGGCGAGAAAAGTTCGTTTAAAAAAATTTTTCTTTATCCTTTGCATATGTTTTATGCTAGATTTATAAAAGATAAAGGCTATAAAGATGGATTTTTTAGAATTCCTTTGGATTTAGGATTTGCTTATATGGAGTTTTTGACTTATTTTTTGTTGTTTATTAATCAAATTTTTAATAAAAATAAAAAAAATGAAAAATGAAAATTATTTCATTTATATTTTGACTAATAAAAAAATGGCGTTTTGTATATTGGAATTACTAATGATTTAAAAAGAAGAATCTATGAACATAAAAATAAATTAGTTGATGGATTTACTAAAAAATATAATTTAAAAATTCTTGTTTATTATGAATTATATCAAGATGTTAATTTAGCAATAATAAGAGAAAAACGTCTTAAAAAATGGAATAGAGCTTGGAAAATAAATCTTATTAAAGAAAAAAATCCTGAATGGAAAGATTTGTATTATGAATTATAAAAAGGAATTAAATAAGATTCCCGCATGCGCGGGAATGACAGGGAGAGAAAGCGGGAATGACAGGAAAAAAGACGGAGATGGCAGGAAAAGAGGCGGGGGAATGACAGGGAGAGAAAGTAAAAATTACAGGAAAAAAATAAACTTAAAATGTTAAAAATTATTTTTATTTTCGTAAAAGCAAAAATCTTATTAAAATATAAAAATATAATTAGATATTAGTAAAAATAAAATCAATATGTCATCCCCGCGAAAGCGGGGATCTAAAAAAATTAAAATGAAAAAAAATAAATTAAATTCAAAAATAGCTTTTATTTTTGTCCTTTACAAGACGCCAGAAAATGAGATTGA
>JAOAFI010000042.1 GCA_026416375.1 Patescibacteria group bacterium
TTCATTGAATCCACCAATTAATTTAAAAAAATTTTTTTCAATAATTATCGACCCGCCCAAAGAAAATTTTTTTGGGAGTTTTTGAGAAAATTCAACTAAAATGTTAGCTAAATCAAATAAAGGCTTGTATAAAATATCTTGTTTCTCAGGCTTAACATAAGGAATAAAAACTAATCCTTTATTTTTCAATATAAATTTTTCCACTTTTTCCAAAAAACTCGGTTGAATCCGGCTGTCAGCATCAAGAAAAATAAGATAATCGCCTTTTGCATTGCTGGCTCCAAAATTTCTTTGGCTGGCAACATTTTTTTTATTTATTTGATAAAAATTAATATTTAATTTTTTTTTATATTCAAAAACAATTTCTTTTGTCTTGTCATTTGAATCTCCGTCTATAATAAGAATTTCAAAATTATTATTATTTTGATAACAAAAATCTTTTAAAATTTTTGGCAAAAATAATTCTTCATTTAATGTTGGAATAATTATTGAAAAATAAATATTTTTCATATTTTTTTAAATTATAATATAAAAATGACTATTTCAATTATTATTCCAGCTTATAATGAAGAAAAATATATTGAAAATGCTCTAAAAAGCTTGGTTAATCAAACTGAAAAACCAAACGAAGTAATTGTTGTTGACAATAACTGTACTGATAAAACAATTAAAATTGCCAAAAAATATCAAAAAAAACTTCCTTTAAAAATTATTCATGAAAAAAAACAAGGAATTGCTTATTCAAGAAATACAGGTTTTAATAAAGCTAAAGGAGAAATCGTTGTTAAATTTGATGCTGACAGCATAATCCCGCCCCAATGGATAAAAGAAACAAAAAAAACTTTTGAAAAAAACAAAAAAATTGTTGCTTATTCTAATCATTTTTATTTTTATGATTCGCTCATTCTTAAAAAATCTCTTCTTCCATCAATTCTATATCAATTCTTTTTCAAAACTCTTTCAGGATATGGAGTTTTGCTTGGACCAGCTTTTGCAATTAAAAAATCTGTCTGGAAAAAAATAAAAAATGAAGTTTGCGTTGATGATGATAAAGTCCATGAAGATATTGATATTACAATTCATATTGCCAAATACGGCAAAATATTTATTGATAAAAATACAATTATTTATACCTCGTCAAGAAGAATAAAATATAATCCTTTGTCTTTTTTTATTGAGTATCCTTTGATTTTTCTTCGAATGCTTTTAAGCCATAGAAAAAAAATAAAACCATTACCTAATAATTAGTTTTTTTAATTCTTCAAAAGTTGTTATATCAGAAATATTTTTATCATCTCTAAATCTTTCAAGTCTTGGAAATCTTAAGGCCAATCCAGCAGTATGAACCGGCGATTTTGTTATCTCGTCGGCTCTAATCTCAACAATAATTGAAGGCTTAAGCCAAATATCAGACTCCATCGTTTTATCAACCAAATAATTATCTGGTTTTTTTTGAACTTTAAATTTTGAGCTTTTAATTTTTAATTGTTTCCATTCCTCATCAGTTAATCCTGTTCCAATTTTTGCTACTGTCAAAAATCTATTGTTTTTTTCATCATAAACCCCAACCAAAAAAGCACCAATTCCAAAATCAGCTCTTTTTCCTTTTCCTAAATCATAGCCCATTACCAAACAATCAATTGTGTCTTTTATTTTTGAAGAGTAGCTTTTTTTGTACTTTATCCAGTTCCACTCTCTTGCTCCTGGCTTATAAACTCCATCAATTTTTTTTGCCATAATTCCCTCAAGATTTTCCTTTACTGCTTTGTCAAATAATTCTTCTAGTTTTTTTTCTTCATTAATTATCTGCTCATCAGCAATCAAGATTGTTTCTTCTTTTAAATTTTTTTTTGTAATAATTGATTTTTCAAGTTCTTTTCTTCTCTTTATAAAAGGCTCATTAATAAAACTTTTTCCGTCTTTATACAAAAGCTCAAAAACAAAAAACTTTAGGGGAATTTTTTTTGACATCTCCTCAATCTGATATTTTCTTTTTCGCTGGACTGTCTCTTGAAATGGCAAAAATTTTCCAATTGAATAATCATAACCAACTGCCTCCCCTTCAAAAATCATCTCAGAAGCTTTGACTTGTTTTTTTACTGCCTCAATAATATCCGGATACATAAAACTAACATCCTCCAGACTTCTTGAAAAAAGCTTGATCTCGGGATTAAAACCTTTTTTATAGTGAACTTGAAGTCTAAAGCCATCAAATTTTGGTTCAACAAAACATCTTCCAATCTGTTTTAATATTTCCTTGGCTGAAGACAATCTTTCTGCTCTCATCATAATAATTGGAGTAAATACTTTTGGTTCAATTTTTTTAATTACTTCTATTCCTTTTTCTTTTAAAACTTTGCCAATATATCCAAGCTCAGGTCTGACATGATAAGCTTTTTCAATTATTGGCCGAAGACTTTTGTCTTTTTTTATCATCCATGAATAAGCATCAAGAATCGTCATATCAGAAAAACCCATCCTAATGTTGCCTGTTGGAATTCTGACTAAAAAACGCGCTGATAAAGGATCAACCTGGCGAATCATATGTGATAAAATTCCAAGCTTTAATTCTTGACTTCCTTCTCCTGAAGAAATAGCAATTTTATAAAAATTATCATAAATTTCTTTGATTTCAGGATTAGATTCTTCAAAAGAAAAGATTTCAGTTTTAAATTTTTCAACTGTTTCTCCTAAATCCCCAATTTTTTTATATTCTTTTTCAAAATACTCCCGCTCAATATTTAAGGCTAAAACTATTGATTTAATTATTAGTTTTTCCGACAATCCAAACTCTATTTTTTCATATTCAGGAGCCACTTTTCCTTGAAGAAGATAGACAACTTTTTCAATCTCATCAGTAGTTAACTTTTTAAAAAGCTCTGCCAAAATTCTAGTTATTTCAAGACGGGAAGAGTTTTGGCTTATTTTATCAAAATAAACTGAAAGTTCTCTAAACTTCATTTTGATTTTAAAATTATAAATTTTGAATCTTAAATTTTGTATTTATATAATCACATATCTTGCTGATTTAGTGCTTCCTACTTTTTTGATTAATCCTTTGTTCATAAGCTCTTTTAAATCTCTTAAAACTGTGTCTTCTGATACATCAGGAAAAACCTCTTTAAACATCTGATTTTGAATGTAGCCAACTTCCTGAATATATTCAACCAGCCTCATCTGGCGTTCAGTTAAAAATATTTGCTGTCCGCCAAATTTTTCTTTAAGTTTGACATCTTTTGAAAGTTTTAAAATTTTCTCCTTTACCTTTTCAAATTCAATTGAGGCTCCATAAGTAAAATACTCAAGCCAGGCTGTCAGATCGCCGGCTGAAGCTTTTTGAAGATTGTGATAATATGAGGCAGCATCTTTATCATAATATTCCTCAAGCGAAAAAAAGCGCCTGATATCATATCCTCCCAAAAAGAGAATTAAAGTTGCCAAAACTCTTGCTACCCGGCCATTGCCGTCAATAAAAGGATGAATTCGAACCAACTCATGATGAGCAATTCCGGCTTTAATCAAAGGATGAATGTCATTATTCTCTTTATTAAGCCAATAAACAAACTCCCTCATCAAAAAAGGCACTTCAACAGGAGCAGGAGGCCGAAAAGTCACTTCGCCTGTGGCTGAATTTCTGATGATTACTTGTTTTTGACGATATTCTCCTGTTTGTTCCTCAGGCAAAATTTTATAAACAATAATTTTATGAAGTTTTTTGATTAATTGCTCCGTAATTTTTTCAATTTTTCGCTTTGCTTCTTCATCAATAAACTCAATTACTTTGCGGTAATTAATAACTTCCTGGATATCTCTTGGCCTTGCCACTACCTCTTTTCCAGCCAAAACATTTTTAGCATCATCTTTTGCTAAAGCATTGCCTTCAATATGAGTGCCATGATAAACAGAGCGGATTATCGCGTCTTCTTTAAACTGTTTTTCCCATAAAGGCAAAAGTGGCGAATGTCTGATTACTTCCTCAGCTGCCTCAATTTTGGCAATATTGACAAGAGTTTTATTGGTGATTGAAAAAGAAGGATTAAACATAATATTTTATTATACAAAAAAGGTCTTTAAAATTTAAAAAAAACCCCGCCTTTTTAAAAAGGCGGGG
>JAOAFI010000012.1 GCA_026416375.1 Patescibacteria group bacterium
CAGAAATTTTCATATTATTTTAAATCTTTTATAAAAATAAACACAAACAATCAAATTTATTATCTCAGCCAAAACTGAGACATAAGCACTGGCAAAATAGCTGTATTTTGGAATCAAAAACCAATTAAAAACAAAATTAAAAAATATTTGAAAAATCATCAAAAATAAAATTATCCTTATTCTGCCAATAGTATAAAAAAAATTAAAAAATATCGATGTCAGCAAAATCAAAGGCAGATTAAAAATAATAATTTTCAAAACTGGAATTGCCAGCAAATATTTGTTTTTAAAAAACAAACTCAAGAAAAAATCGCTGAAAAAATAAAAAGAAAAACCAATCAAAAGACCAATAAATCCCAAAAAGAAAAAATCCTTTTTGATTTTAAGTTTTAACAAATCAAATTTTTTTTCTTTATAAAAACTAACAAATATCGGAAGAGATGAAAGATTATAAGCAGTAATCATAAACATCAAAGCTTCCAAAAATTTATACCCAGATGAATATATGCCAACACTTTGCTCGCCTTTTAAAAAATTCAAAAGAAAAATATCTATTCGGCTATACCAGCGGGCAAAAAGAGAGATCAAAAGATAAATAAAAGCACCTTTGACAATTAAAAAAAATTTTTTAAACGAAAATTGAATTCTAAAATCAAAATCAACTTTTTTAAGGTAAAAAACAATAAAAAATAAATAAACTAAATAACAAATAAAAATCATAAAAAAAACTTTTAAAATATCTTTTGTTAAAAAAGCTATAACAACAACTAAAAAAGTCAAAACAAATTGAAACAAAAAACTTAAAAAGGAAGAAAAATAAGCTTTGTTCAAATTAGTTAGCTTTATAAGCAAACTGCCAAAAAAACCTGTTTGAAAAGCAACTACAGAAATCGACAATATCGCCAATTTTACCTTTAGGTTATAAGGAATAAAAAATAAACTAATTATTGTCAGAAAAAAAACTAGCAAAGACAAAAAAAATCTAAAACTTAAAATATCCAAAAACTTAAGTTTTTTTTCTTGAGGAAGATTGATGATTCCAAAATTTGTTGAGCCAAAATCAATAAGAGGCAGAAAAAGCGACAAATGAGCCCAAGCCAGGCTGTAAATTCCATATGCCTCCGGAGGAAAAATTCTGATTAAAAAAATAAACTGAATAAAAGTCAATATTTTATTTAAAATTGAAAAGAAATTATAGGCAAAAAAATTGACATAAAAAATTCTTTTTTTTATCTCTTCAAAAATAGTTTTTGGAAGACGAATTAATTCTCTTGCTTTTTGCTTGGCTGAAGCATATTTCAAAAAAAATTTAAATCTATTTTTAAACAAATACCACTCTTTTTTAGGATTAGTGTTTTTTGAAATCTCAAAATGATCATAAATAAGATTACTATCAATTCCTATTTTAAATCCTTGTTTTTTTGCTCGATAGCAATAATCAACTTCCTCATAATACATAAAATAACTTTCATCAAAATATCCGATTTTTTCAATGACTGATTTTTTAATAATCATCAAAGAGCCAGAAACAAAATCAGCCTCAACAAATCTTTTTTTTGGTTTTTTGGTGATTAATCCTGCGCTCATTCGCCACTTGTCTATTTCTCCAGCATAATAAA
>JAOAFI010000023.1 GCA_026416375.1 Patescibacteria group bacterium
CCAATAAACGCTGTTAAATTAATCAAAAAATTTGAAAATATTGATAACATTTATCAAAATCTTGAAAAAATTGAATCTGAAAAAATCAAAAATATTTTGATTAAAGAAAAAGAAAATGTTTATCTCTCAAAAAAACTTGCTGCTATTTTAAAAAATGCGCCAATTGAAATTGATATTAATAAAATGAAATTTAATGAATTTAAAAAAGAATTAAAATCATTTCTTGAAAAATATGAAATATATTCGCTCATTAAAAGAATTTTTGGTGAAAAACAACAAGAAAAAAACAAAGAAAAAGAAAAAAAAGAAAATCAAATAAGTTTATTTTAAATTGATTAAAATTATATATGTGCGGTATTTTTGCTGTAATAAATGATAAAAAAAATAATGCCTCTCAAACAATTATTGAAGGTCTAAAAAAACTTGAATACCGAGGATATGATTCATGGGGAATTGCTGTAAAAACAAAAAATAAACTAGTTGTTGAAAAACATATTGGAAAAATTGGAAATGCTCAAACTTTTCTTCCTTTATCAAATATAGGTATTGGTCATACTCGCTGGGCGACTCATGGAGGTGTATTTGACAAAAACGCTCATCCTCATCTTGATTGTAATAATCAATTTGCAGTTATTCATAACGGAATTGTAGAAAATTATCTTGAAATAAAAGAAAAACTTATCAAAAAAAATCATAAATTTTTATCAGAAACAGATACTGAAATAATTGCTCATATGATTGAAGAAGAATTAAAAAACAAAGATTATTCAATAGATGATTTAGCTAAAAAAGTTTTCAAATCTTTTAAAAAATTAGCTGGTTCAAATGCTGTTGGAATACTGGATGCAAAAACTGAAACAATCATTGCCTGTCGAAACGGCTCACCTCTTGTTTTTGGATTTGATGAAAAAAACAATCAATATTTTTTATCAAGCGATATCCCAGCTCTTTTAAAACATACAAAAAATGTATATTTTTTAAATGATAATGAAGCTGTGGTTTTAAATAAAAATTTTTTTCAGGTTTATGATTTGATAAAAGAAATTCCAAAAAAAATAAATTTTGAAAAAATTAATCTAAAATCATCAAGCGCTGAAAAAGAAGGATATCCTCATTTTCTTATAAAAGAAATAGATGAACAGAAAAAAACTATTTTAAAAACTGCTGAAAAAAATATTTTTCTTATTGAAAAATCTTTAAAATATTTTAAAAAAGCAAAAAAAATTATCTTTATTGGTTGTGGAACAGCATATCATTGTGCTTTATTGGCTAAATACTTATTTGCTAAAAATGGATTTGAAAGCGATGCTTATCAAGCCAATGAATTTTCAGCATTTTCTAATCTTATAAATAAAAAAACTTTAATAATCGCTATTTCTCAATCAGGAGAAACTGCTGATACAATTTTAGCAGTTAAATCAGCAAAAAATAAAGACGCCAAAATAATCTCAATTATCAATAATCGAGGATCAACTCTTGAAAGAATATCTGACTTTTTTGTTCCAATTTATACCGGACCAGAAATTGCTGTCGTTTCAACAAAAGCTTTCACTAGTCAATTAATAATTACCTATCTTTTAGCTAAAAGTTTAAATTTTAAACAAAAAGAAGGATTAAAAAATATAAAAAAATTATCAAAAGAATTAAATAAATGGCTAAATCAAAGTTTAAAAAACAAAATTATTGATTTAGCCAAAAAATTATTAAAAGAAAATCATTTTTATATTATCGGCAAAGATCTTAATTATCCAGCTTCCCTTGAGTTTGCTTTAAAAATAAAAGAAACTGCTTACACTCACGCTGAAGCTTTTGCTTCAGGAGAATTAAAACACGGAGTAATAGCTTTAATAGAAAAAAATACTCCATGTTTTGTCTTGGCGTCAAACGATGAACATAAAAACGATATTATTTCATCTGCTACTGAAATAAAAGCTAGAAATGGAAAAATATTTGGTATTGCTCCTTTTGAATCAAAAATATTTGACTTTTTTATTCAGACTCCTGATATTAAAGAACTAACTATTATTCCCAATATTATAATTGGACAACTTTTAGGATATTATCTAGGAATAGGAAAAGGAGCTGATCCAGACAAACCAAGAAATCTTGCTAAAAGCGTAACAGTAAAATAATTTATTTTCCAGAAACTAAATTAATCAAACCAATTATTGGAAAAAAAAGAAGAGAAAAAACCCATTCTGTTTCAAGACTCTCAATAAGAGTCTCGACCATATTTATTATGATAAAAAATAAAAATAAAAAAGTCAAATAAAAAAAATTATATCATTAGATATTTTAGTATAATAAATTTTATGTACGATCTTATTTGTGTTGGCAGTATTAGTGTTGATTTGTATTTTAAAGGAGAAAATTTTACTAATGATCAAAAAAGATATCATTTAGCTATTGGAGGTAAATATTATGCTGATTTTTTTTATGAAGATATTGGAGGAGGAGCAGTGAATGTGGCTGTTGGAGTTGCTCGTCATGGATTAAAAACTGCCGTATTTGGAAAAATTGGAGAAAACGGCTTTAAAGAAATGATTTTAAAAAAACTAACTGATAAAAAAGTTTCAACAAAATTTTGTGAAATAGAAGATGATTATTATAAAATTTCATCAATTTTACTTAATAAAAACGGAGAAAAAACCATAATTCATTATGAAAAACCAACTCATCTAATTCGACAATTTTTTCTTCATAAAGATTTAAAACAAGCAAAAAATATATATTTTTCACCAATGCCTCATTTAAATTTAAAAGAAAAAAAAAGAATGATTGCTTATCTTAAAGGGGATAAAACTTTGACATTTGTAAATTTTTCTGCTGTTGATTGTCATCGTCCAATAACTGATTTAATTGATTTTTTTGATGCTCTTGATGTTTTGATTATTAATGGTTATGAATATTCTTTAATGATAAAAAAACCTTATGAAAAAATAGATTTTTATAATTTAAAAATTAATTTGCCTTATCTTAAAGACAGAATTTTAATTATTACTGATGGAGAAAAAGGAAGTTATGGATATTATAAAAATAATTTTTATTATCAAGAAGCAGTAAAACCTAAAAAAATTGTTGATGCTACAGGATGCGGAGATGCTTATACAGCTGGATTTATTGCTGAGTATTTAAAATCTCAAAATATTCCTTTGTCAATGCAAAAAGGAGCTGAATATTCTGCTCAAAAAATTTCTCGCCTTGGAGCAAATTAAAATAAATCTCAACTGATTCTTTTTTTAGATAAAATATAAGCCAATCCGCAAGCAACTGCATCAGCTTCATCATCTTGTTTTAAATTAATTCCAAATTCAAGATTAAGCATTTTTTGAATTGATTTTTTATCAGCTTTTCCAAAACCAGTTAATGTTTGTTTTATCTGAAGAGGAGTCAAAAACTCAATTTTTATATTATTTTGACTTGCTAAAAGTAAAATTATTCCTTGAGCCTGGCTGACAGATATAACAGTTTTTTGATTTTTAAAGAAAAAAAGTTTTTCAAGAACAATTATTTTTGGACTATATTTTTCAATAATTTTTTTAAGATTTTGATATAGTTTTTCTAATCTTTTTTCTATTTTTATTTTTTTATCAGTTGTAATTAAAGAAGAAAAAATAAGATTTTTATTTTCAAATACAGCTATTCCTGTTTTTTCAACTCCAGAATCAATTGAAAGTATTTTCATTAATTTTTTTTGATAATAAAAATGATGGGAGAGTCGCCAATTAGTACCTCTCGGCTAAACCAATTGCTTGGCTTACACCTGAGGCCTATCAACCCTGTAATCTTCAGGGAGGCTGACCCCCATAAAGGGGATGGATTTCTAATCTTGGAGCCCGCTTCACACTTGAGATGCATTCAGTGTTTATCGGTTGAAAATTTAGCTACCCGGCGCTGCCCTTTTGGGACAACCGGTACACCAGGGATTTTCACATCCTAGGTCCTCTCGTACTGTAGGAGTGCCTCCTCAGAAATCCAAGCGCTTGCACAGGATAGAGTCCGAACTGTCTCACGACGTTCTGAACCCAGCTCGCGTACCGTTTTAACGGGCGAACAGCCCGACCCTTGGGACCGACTTCAGCCCCAGGATACGATGAGCCGACATCGAGGTGCCGAACCGTTTCGTCGATATGAACTCTCGGAAACGACTAGCCTGTTATCCCCGGGGTAGCTTTTATCCGTTAAGCCCCGACCGCCATCACTGCGCGTCGGGGGATCACTTACACCTGCTTTCGCATCTGCTCGAGTGGTCACTCTCGCAGTTAAGCCAGCTTATGCGTATGCACTTACAGTCCGATTTCCATCCGGACCAAGCTGACCTTAGTGCCCCTCCGTTACTCTTTTGGAGGGAACCGCCCCAGTTAAACTGACCGCCAGGCACTGTTTCTTGACTAAGTCGAGATAAGGAGAAGAAAAATTAAAGAGAGGTGTTTCATTGACCCCCGACTAAGTCGGGGTCCCTCCTACACTCAACAGTTAATTTTCCCTCACCAATACCTAGCTTCAGTAAAGCTCCCGGGGTCTTTTTGTCCATGTGCAAGTAGGCCGCATCTTCACAGCCATTTCAAGTTCGTCAGGCGGGGGTTCAAGACAGTTGTCAACTCGTTAAACCTTTCATGCGGGCCGGAACTTACCCGGCAAGGGGCTACGCTACCTTAGAACTCTCAGGGTTAGAGCTGTCGTTCACTGGAGCTTACGTCCTAGGCTCCTCTTCCGAATCGGAAGGATCACCCAAAACGGTTGACTTACCAGTACCGGACAGGTCTCAGCTCCTATATATCCCTTATTCAGGTTTGCAGGAGCCTGTGTTTTTGCTAAACAGTCGGTTGACAAACTTTTGCTGTGTCCCGACTAAGTCGGGAAGGGCATCTTGACTAGCTTACGCCCAGCTTTTTTGCCGAGTTCCTTGAACCACCATTACCCGTTTGCCTTGGTGTTCTCCACCAGTCTACCTGTGTCGGTTTGCGGTACGGACAAAAAAAATTCTCTCTCAAAAACTTTTCCCGGAAACTTACATCGCCTACCTTTCCCGACTAAGTCAGGATTGCATTCATTGCTTGTTATCCCGATAAAATCGGGATAACTTACAATTTAGCCCCTCATATAGAAGGGGTAGGTTAGCAAATTTCGTCGTTTTTGAGATAATAACGAATTTTTTTTGGAAGCAGAATATTAACTGCTTGTACATCTCTCGATTCAAATTTGAATCAAGATTAGATCCGCCTTACCCTCGGATGATTGACATTGCCGAGGAAACCTTAGACATTCGGCATCCTGAGTTTTTATCAGGAGATTCACTACTTATGTCAGCATTCTCACATCTGATGAACTCCAGTCCGACTTACATCGTAACCTTCACAGTCATCAGATCGCTCCTCTACCTCCCGACTAAGTCGGGATTCTATCTTCGGTAGACTATTTAGTTCCGATCATTTTTGGCGCTAAGTTTCCATCCCGACTAAGTCGGGAATATTTTGGTGAGCTGTTACGCACTCTTTAAAGGATGGCTGCTTCTGAGCCAACCTCCCAACTGTGTTGGAAACTTAACGACCTTTTCACTTAATAGTCATTTTGGAACCTTAGATGAGAATCTGGGATGTTTCCCTCTCGCCAAAACCGGCTTATCCCGGCTTGACTGACTCCCCTCACATTCTTTATGGCATTCGGAGTTTGATTGATTCGTCTCGCTTGAAGCTCGACGAACCATTCAGTAGCTCTACCTCCATAAAGTTATATGAGGAGGCTATACCTAAATATATCTCGAGGAGAACCAGCTATCTCCAGGTTCGATAGGCATATTACCTCTAACCACAGATCCTCCCATGCCATTTCACCGACAACGGGTCCGGGCCTCCCCCCGATTTTCATCGAGGTTCACCCTGTCCATGGTTAGCTCACCTGGTTTCGGGTCTATCGACTATTACAAATTCGCCCTATTAGGACTCGCTTTCGCTCTACCTACTCTCGATTTAACGAGATTAAGTAATAAGCAATAGTCGATAACTCGCTGACTCATTCTTCAATAGGCACGAGATCATCCCGACTCAGTCGGGACTCTCTCTGTTTGTTAGCTAATGGTTTCAGTATCTATTTCACTCCCCTTAACGGGGTGCTTTTCACCTTTCCCTCACGGTACTAGTTCGCTATCGGTCAGTTTGAGTATTTAGCCTTGGATCGTGACCGACCCAGTTTCCCACAAGGTTTGCCGTGCCTCGTGGTACTTGGGAAACCCACCGAGGTTTTTCTTTGTTTCAAATACGAGGCTGTCACTCTCTCTGGCAGGCCTTTCCAGACCTTTTTTTTACAAAGAAAAACTCCCTTCTGTGGTCCCGCAACCCCCCGACTAAATCGGGGTTTAGGCTCCTCCGCTTTCGCTCGCCGCTCCTTACGGAATCTCATATGATTTCTTTTCCTCTGGGTACTGAGATGTTTCAGTTCCCCAGGTACCCATCCCGACGCAAGGTCGGGATACTAATGTTTGCACATTAGTGGGTTGCCCCATTCGGAAACCAACGATTGATAACGTCTGTTTAAGGACTCATCGTTGTTTTCGCGCTTTGACACGCGTCCTTCTTCGGCTCAAACTGCCAAGGCATCCACCATTAGCCTTAGTTCTCTCCCATCACTTTTATTATCAATATTTATTTGCCTACTTAAAAAAACCAATTTGTTAATGTGCTCGTGGACTCGACCGGGCTTGAACCGGTGACCTTCGCATTGCAAATGCGATGTTCTAGCCAACTGAACTACGAGCCCATTTAAATCAAAAATTAAAATTTAAAATTATTTATTAGAAGGCTTGTTAGGAGTGCAAGTTATGCATCCAATGGCCCTTTAAGGATTATCTGCCATAAGGCAGACAAGGAAAATTTTCATTGGTAAACAATATAATAACAAAATTAAACTTAAGTGTCAAGACCAAAAACATCTAACGTCTAACATTTAACATTTAACGTATAACGCATAACATCAAATATTAATTTTTAATTATTAAATTATTAATTTATTAATTATTGAATAAAAATTAATTTATTAATTTATTAAAAATTTAAAAATTATTTTTTTCAAGTTTATTATTTAGTTTATAAGTTTAGAAGGTTTTGAGAGTTTAGCGGGTTTAAAAAGTTAGCGGGTTTAAATCTATTATTACTGTTTTCTCTTCCTATCATTCCCGTCTTTTTTTATTCCAGTCTTATTTCTTTGTCACTTAAGCTTTTTTTGTCACTATCTCTTTCTTTCTCTGTCATTCCCGCCTTCTTTCTCTGTCATTCCCGCATAAGGCGAGAATCTTTTTTTTATTTAATAATTTATTTAATATTTTTTTTAGTTTCTTTGATATTTGAGATTTAATATTTAATATTTGATTTAATTTAACAGGATCCCCGCTTTCGCGGGGATGATAACATTAAGGATTGTCCTTGGGAGGACTGTCTTTTTTATATCTTCTGTTAATTTTATTGACTTTAGTTTAGGTTTTTTTTATGATGAAATTATGGGAAAAAAATTTATTGTTTGGTTTGAAGAAGTTGATAAAAATGATGT
>JAOAFI010000008.1 GCA_026416375.1 Patescibacteria group bacterium
TTTGCTTCCCGCGATGAAGAGTTTGGTATTGCCTGCGTTGAGGCAATGGGATATGGCATTCCTGTCATTGCTTATAATTCCGGCGGAATACCTGAATATATTATTGATGGAAAAAATGGTTTTTTATTTGACCAATTAAATCCTATTAGTCTTATTAGTAAAATCAAAAAACTAAATAATTTAAATAAAGAAGAATATTTAGAAATGAAAAAACAAGCCCGCAAAACAGCTGAAAAATTCAGCGAAGAAAATTTCAAAAAAAATATCTTAAATTTTGTAAAAAAATATGCCAGAACTACCTGAAGTTGAGACAATCAAACGCTCTCTTGAAAAAAAAATTATTAATAAAACTATAAATGACATTGAAATTTTATCTCCAAAAAATTTTATCGGCAACAAAAAAGAAGTTATTGGCTTAAAAATAAATTCTATTCAAAGATACGGCAAAGTTTTAGTTTTCAAACTCGCCAACCCGCAAACTCGCCAATCCTCAACTAACAAATATCTCAATTTTCACTTCAAGCTTTCCGGACAATTACTTTACGCTGATTATATAAATAATGCTATTTACAAAAACAAAATTCCTTTTACCAAAGGAAATAAAATGCCAGCCAACACAACAAGAGTTATCATAAAATTTTCTGACAACTCAGGATTATTCTTCAATGATCTTAGAAAATTTGGCTGGATAAAAATCTCTCAAAAACCCCTTGTTCCAAAAGGCATTGATGTTCTTTCAAAAAAATTTACAGTTAACTGTTTAACTGAAATTACTAAAAAATCAAAAAAACCAATAAAACTATTACTGATGGACCAAGAAAAACTCACAGGAATTGGTAATATCTACGCCAATGATTCTTTGTTTTTAGCAAAAATACATCCACAAAGGTTATCAAACTCTCTAACAAAAAAAGAAATAAAAAATCTTTATCAATCAATTATCAAAGAAATAAAAAAAGGCATAAAAGACAAAGGCTCATCAGGCGCTGACGAAGCATTTATTCTGCCTGACGGTTCAAAAGGCACTCATCAAAGAAACTTTTTAGTTTATCAGCAAGAAAAAAAACCTTGTCCAAGATGCCAAACCCCAATAAAAAGAATCAAACAAAACAACCGCAGTTCTTTTTTTTGCCCGAAATGCCAAAATAAATAATTTTTAATTTTGAATTTTGAATTTATTTTTTTACTCATATCTTATCGCCTCAATAGGAGACAAATCCGAAGCTTTTTTTGCCGGAAAAACACCAAAAAATATCCCAATTGCCGAAGATACTCCCAAAGCCAATAAAACCGAATTAACATCAATATAAGCTGGAAAAAATTTCTGCAAAATCAAAGTTGTCAAAAAAGCCAATCCCAACCCCATCGCTCCTCCCAAAACCGATAAAATTGTTGATTCAATAATAAATTGATATAAAATATCATTTTTTCTTGCGCCGATCGCTCTTCTTATTCCAATTTCTTTTGTTTTTTCAGTAACAGTGACAAACATAATATTCATTATCCCAATTCCGCCAACCAAAAGCGAAATACTAGCAATTGCCACAAGCACCATATTTAAAACTGAAAAAATTGAATTAACAGCCTGAAGTATATCTCCCGGCTCAATAATACTAAAAGAATCCTCGTCATATCTTTTAAGCATTTCTTTTTTTATTAATTCTTTTATTTCTCCTACAGAAAAATTTATATCATCAAATTTTAAAGCAATTCTTGAAAAATTTTTTTGAGGATTAAAAATATATCCTGAAGTATAAGGAGAAAAAATATAATTATCATAATCAGGTCCGCCAAAACCTCCTCCTCCTTTAGATTCAAGGACTCCAATTATTTTAAAATTAACATTTGAAGCAGTTATTTTTTGATCCAAAGCTAAATCAGCTTGACCAAAAAGTTTTTCAGCAATTTTTGGACCAATTACTACTACTTTTGATTTTTTATCAATATCAGATTTATTAAAAAATCTTCCATTTTTTATATTAAAACCATTAATACTAAAAAATGCTTCGCTTGAAAAAATAATCGTTGTATCTTCTGTTTTTTTAAAACTTTTAGCTACTACTTGTTTTGAAAAAATAGGCGCAATCTCAATCACGCCTTTTATTTTTCTTATTTTTGTTAAATCTCTATTATCAAATTTTATACTCTGAAATGTTGAGGCAGCATTAAAACTTCCGCCTGAAATAAGTTTTCCTGGAGCAATAAAAAGACTGTTTTTCCCAAGTTGAGCAAATTGATCATCGATATATTTTTTTAAACCAAGTCCCAATGCAGTCAATATTACAACAGAAAAAACACCAATCAAAATTCCCAAAGATGTCAAAAAAGTTTGAGTTTTGTTTTTTTTAAAATCTTCAATTGCTGCTTTTACAATAAAAATAAAATAATTCATATTTTTATTAAATATTTTTAATTATCAACTATTTCTCCATCTTTTATTTTTATTAATCTTTTTCCATAAGAAGCTATATCAGCTTCATGAGTAACAACAATAATAGTAATTTTTTCTTCCTTATTTAATTTCTTAAGAAGATTCATTATCTCAATTCCGGTTTTGCTATCAAGATTTCCAGTTGGTTCATCAGCCAAAATAAGTTTTGGTTGCATTATCAAAGCCCTCATAATTGCCACTCTTTGCTGTTGACCGCCTGAGATTTTATTTGGATATGAATTTTCTTTTCCGCTTAATCCAAATTTTTTTATCAATTCTAAAGCTTTTTTTCTCGGATCAAAATCTAATTTTTTTCGTGAATAAATTGTTGGTAAAAGTATATTTTCCAAAACTGTCAATTTAGCAATAAGATTAAACTGCTGAAAAACAAAACCAACAAATTCATTTCTTAAAGAAGAAAGCTCATTATCATTTAAATTTTTTATATTTTTTCCCTCAATTAGTATCTCTCCTTTTGTTGGCGTATCAAGAAGACCAATAAGATGCATCAATGTTGATTTTCCGCTTCCAGAAGGGCCAATAATAGAAACAAATTCTCCTTTTTTTATTTCAAAATTTATATTTTTTAATGCCTGAAAAACTACTTCTTTGTCAATTTTGTAAATTTTATTAACATTTTTAAATTTTATCATTAGTAATAATTTTCAATTATTAATCAATATTTCTCCTTCTTTTAATCCTTTTATTTCTATTTTTCCATCAATCTCTTCTTTCTTTTCAATATATTTTTTTATTTTTCTATTATTTTCTTTAACAAAAACATAATCTCCCTTTTGATCTTTCTTCAAAAATCTTACTGGAATAGCAATAATATTTTTCTTTTCTTTAACAACAAAATCAATATCTCCGCTCATTCCAAGACGAAGCGGAAGATTTTTTAATTTATCATCAATTTCAATTTTTAATTGATATACAGTTCCTGTTTCTCCTTGTTTTGGAGAAAAACTAATATATTTTATTTTTCCTTTTCCTTTTTCATCAACAAAAGAATCAAGAGATATAATCCCATACAATCCTTCTTTAAGATTGACAACATCAGCTTGTTCAACAGTTGATGAAAAATATAAAGTCTTTGGATTAACTATCTCAAAAGTAGCATTGGCAGGAGTGATATTTACTCCTGATACAGGCACATCAATATGGGTAACAATTCCCTCAATTGGTGTCCAGATTGTCGAGTTTTCCAAAAGCAAATTTTGATACTCAACATCAAGAACTGCCTGATCAAGATTATATTGGTTTTGCTCCAAAATCCGCTGAGCTTTTGTTCTTGTTGTCTCATTTAGATCATATTGTTTATTCCAATTATCATCTTTTGTCTGCTCAAAATTTGAACGGGCAATTGCATAAGTTCTCAAATATCGATCAAGCCGATTTTTTATTTCCCGGCTGTCAAGAGAGGCAATCGACTGATATTTTTTTACATAATCCCCTTCTTTTACCCCAACCCAGACAAGTCTTCCTGAAGTCTGAAATTTTAAAACTACTTTTTCTTCAGCATCAATCTCTCCTGAAAGAGTCAAAGTTTCTTTTATATTTTCCTTTTTTACCTTATAAATTTCCTCTTTTTTTTCGTTTTTTTTGTTTTGAGAAAAAAATATCGCTAGAACTATTAAAATCAAAATTAAAAAATACCATCTTTTTTTCAAAAAATTAATCATAGGTTCAAAGAATTAATTAATAATTTTTTTTAAAATTAGTAATAATTGTTCTTTTTCTTTCGAAGAAAGTTTTTTGATTAAAAAAGAAAAACAATTATTTTTTTGCTTTAAGATTTTATTTACAATTTTTTTTCCTTTTTCTGTTAGGTTTAAATGAATAATTCTTCTGTCTTTCTTATCTTCTTCTCTTTTTATTAACTTTAAATTAATTAGTTTTTCTGTTAAATCATTTGCTGAAGGATTGGTAATTGAAAATCTCTCAGCCAATTCTTTTAAAGAACAGCCCGGATTTTCAAAAATATGCATAAGTCCATGAAGCTGAACCATAGAAAGATCAATTTCCTTAAAAGAAGAATAATTTTTTTTCATTATTTTATAAACATTAAAAATTGTCTCAAAAAGCTCTTTGTCTATATTTTTTTTGATAAACATATTAATAATTAGATAATCTAATAATTAGATTATATAATAAAATTAAAAAATCGTCAAGTTAAAATTAAATAAATCCTTTCCACTCTCCAATCGGCATTATGTTGTAAGAAACAAAATTTATTGTATATAAAAATATTCCAAAAATAAGAATTAAAAAAATCAGCAAAAATCTTTTTGAGGCAAAAAATTTCTCAAAAGCAATTATTGCCATCGGCCATAAAGGAAGCGAATATCTAGCGATATCCCGATGCTGAACAAGCAAAACCGCCATAAAAAAAACCAAACTAAAATAAAAAAAACTTCTATATTTGCTCTCTTTTAATTGATAAACGGCCAAACCATAAAGAAAAAAGTAAAATAAAACATCCTCAAGCCAGCCAGTTCCAACCCAATTTTTTTTAAAATCAAAAACAGAAAATGGATAAACTAAATGTATATTATCTCCTGAATTAAAATAAGCAAAAAAATTTCCTGTTTTTAAAAAATAAAGTCCAAAAACCGCCAAAAGCCCCAATGGAATAAGGACAATCCAAAACCATTTTTTATCTATTTTTTTCTCCTTTATCATCTTTTCAACAAAAACCAGACAATATCCGCCAAAAAGAAGAATTCCCGGCGTTTTTGTTGCTGTTGCCAAAGCTCCAAAAATTCCTGCTAAAAAATATCTTTTATTTTCAAAAAAATATAAAGACAAAAGAATTAAAAAAATAAAAAGCGACTCAGGCGCGCCCACTGATCTAACAGCTAAAAATCTTGGCAAAAATAAAAAAATAATTGATAAGATTAATGGCTTTGAAGTTAATTTAAATTTTTTTAAAAAAAAGTAAAAAAACCAAACTAAAAAGACTGTAAAAAAAAGATTGACAAAAACCATTGATTTAAGATAAGCTAATCTGCCAAACCATCCGCCAAAAAACATAAATATCTCAGCTAATAATCTAATTAACAATGGATACAAAGGCAGATGAGCAGGAAAATAATTTGGATTTATTCCAAGCTCCCCAAATCCAAGATTAACATTTATTTTTTCAATTTCTTTAAAATCATAAAAAGTTTTTGCCGGAATAACATACAAAACTCCGTCAAAATTTTTATAAATATTATTCATTCCGGCAAAATACCAGATAATTAATGTCGAAAATACAGAGATTATTGATAAAATAAAATAAGGAGATTTCAATGAAGATTTTAATATGTTAATCATAAAAAATATTTTATCAAAAATTAAAAAAAATAATATTCTTGAAAAATTGGGAATAATAATTATTCTTTTTATAGCTGTTTTTCTTCGTTTTTATCGCTTTGAAGAATTTATTACTTTTTTAGGCGACCAAGGAAGAGATGCAATTATTATTAAAAGAATTTTGACAGCCGAACATTTTCCAGCAATTGGCGCGCCAACATCAATCGGCCAAGTATATTTAGGTCCTTTTTATTATTATTTTATTGCTCCATGGCTTTTGATTTTTCGCTTTAATCCAGTTGGACCTGCATTTGGCGTTGGTTTTTTTTCATGTCTTTATGTCTTAATAAATTATTTAATTATCAAAGAATTAATCAATAAAAAAACTGCCTTTTTATCTTCTCTTTTTATTGCTTTTTCATTTGTAATGATTGATTTATCTCGTTTTTCCTGGAATCCAAATCTTCTTCCTTTTTTTACTCTTCTTTCGGTTTATTTTTTTATAAAAAGTTTAAAAACTAATAAATGGTATTTTTTTAGTTTATCTGGTGCATTTTTATCTTTTTCTCTTCAGCTTCATTATGTTTTCTTGTTTTCCTTGCCGGCAATTTTTTTGATTTATCTTATTAATTTTGTTAAAAATCTTAAAAATTTCAAAAAAACAATTATTAATTATTCATTATTAATTATTAATTTTTTTGTTTTTTCCTCTCCTCTTCTTATTTTTGATTTGAGGCATAATTTTTTAAACAGCAAAAATTTTATCGCTCTTTTTTCCCAATCAGGATCAACTTTTCAAGCAAAAACAAATAATTTTTTTGATAGTTTTTATTTTCTCAATTTTTACTCTTTTAATCTAAGTATTAATAAAATTTTTATTTATGGATTAATTATTTCTCTTTTTATTTCAGCGATATTTCTAATAAGAAAAAAAACAGACAATATCAGATATTTTTTGCTTATTTTTATCTTTTCTTTATTTTTTATGTCATTTTTTTCCGGGCCTCGCCATCCTCATTATTTTGGCAGTCTTTATCCTTTATATTTCGTCATTATTGCTTATTTTCTCTCATATTCTTTTGATTCAATTTTTGGAAAATTAACACTTATTCTTTTTATTATCGGATTTATTTTCTTAAACTTTCAAAAATATCCTTATTTTAAATTTAAAGGAAACAACCAAATATCTCACTCAAAAAAAGTAGCCTTATTTTTAAAAGATAAAATAGGAAAAAAATCATTTAATATTGCCACTTGGCCTGTTGATTTTACTGAAGACAATTATTTATATTTTTTAGAACTTGAAAACAAAAAACCAGCCAACAGACAAAAAATTGAAATTACAAATCAAATGTTTGTTCTATGCGCAAAAGAACCTTGTCAAATAATAAATTCTCCTTCTTGGAATATTTCTATGTTTGGAGAATCAAAAATTGATAAAATATGGAATTATGAAGGATTAAAAATTTATAAATTAGTTCATAAATAAATGAAAATATCTTTAATCATTCCCTGCTACAATGAAGAAGCCAATATCCAAAAAGGTGTTTTGGATAAAATCGGCAACTTCACTAAAAATGACTCTCGTTTTTTGGAGGTGATTATTGTTGATGACGGCTCAACTGATAAATCCAGGAAAATCATCAAAGAAAAGTATCTGTCCCTTTTTCCAAAATTTAGTCTTATTGTCAATTCCCATCAAGGCAAAGCTTTTGCTGTTATCTCAGGCATAAAAAACGCCAAAGGAGATTATGTTATGTTTTCTGATATTGATTTAGCCACTCCAATTGAAGAAGCAGATAAATTAATCAAAGAAACAGAAAAAAACTATCAGATAATAATCGGCTCAAGAAAAGGAAAAAGAGAAGGCGCTCCGCTAACCCGGCGCCTTATGGCAAAAGGATTTATTATTATCCGCGATATTTTAATTGGTCTTAAAGGAATAAAAGATACTCAATGCGGTTTTAAGCTTTTTGAAAAAAGCTCAGCTTTAAATATTATTAAAAATCTAAAAGTATTTAGCCAAGCCAAAAAAATCAAAAGCTCATCAGTTTCAGCCGGTTTTGATTTAGAATTTTTATTTTTAGCTTTTAAACTTGGCTATAAAATAAAAGAAATTCCAGTATTATGGCGCCATGTTGAGACAAAAAACGTTGCTTTTTTAAAAGATTCTATTGAAACTTTAAAAGATATTCTTAAAATCAAATTTTATTCAATCACTGGTAAATACAAACTAACCAAAAATTAAAAAACACGAAATATTAATATTACACCTCGGAGGTGCAATAAATATGACACCTCGGTACATTATAAATTATGTATTTTAAAAATGTAATAATAATTTCTAAATTTCTTATAAAATTAAATCGTTTCCGCGTATAAAATAAAAATAAGTCATTCCCGCGAAGACGGGAATCTTTTTTAAATTTTTTATAAAAATAAAAAATATTAAGTAATTTTTATTCTGTATTCTATAATTTATAGTAATGAAAAACAAAACTATTGAAATCTTAAAAATTATTTTTATTATTTTTTTCTCCTCATTTATTATTTTCTATCGCTTTCCCTCAATTCCTCAAAATCTAGCTTTTGATGAGGTTGAATCTGCTAAATTAGCTTTATCTCTTGAAAAAAAACCCTACACTCCCTACTCTCCTCTTGCCACCGGCCATTCAACTTTATATTTTTATATTCTTTTATTTTCTTTAAAAATATTTGGCATAAATAGCTTTGGCCTAAGGCTTCCATCAGCTGTTTTTGGAATTTTGTCTGTTTTAATTTTTTATTTAATATTAAAAAAATTTAATGATAAATTAGCGCTGTTAGTTTCATTTTTATTTTTTTCCTCCCGCTGGTTTTTTGGCTTTGCTAGATTTTCATTTGAAGCGACTTTTTTATTGTTTTTAGAACTTCTATCAATTTATTTTCTTTTAATTTTTCTTTTTTACGAAGAAAAAAAATTTAAAAATCGCTTTTTTTTGCCGTTATTTTTTTCAGGTTTATTTGCTGGTTTAGCTTTTAATTCTTATCTTCCAGGCAGAATTTTTTTTATTCTTCCCTTGTTAATTTTGATTTTAAAATTTATTAATTTATCATTTTCTCAAAAGCAAAAATCTCAGAACAAAATCAATTTAGCTATCCAATCTTTTCTTTACTTTCTTATTCCTTTCATAATTATTATTATTCCTCTAACCTTATATTTTTTTAAAAACCCTGATACCCGAGTTGATCAGCTTTTTTTTTGGAAAAATCACGAGATGACAATAAACCAAAAAATTATCGGTACTTTAGAAAATGTAAAATCAATTTTTTTAATGCATTTTTTAAAAGGCGATATCAATGGCCGTCATAATTATCCAGGAAAACCAGCATTAAATCCAATATTGGCAATTTTATTTTTTACAGGGCTAATTATTTCTCTTCAAAAAATCTTTAAAAAAGAAAGTAAAAAAAATATTTATTATTTTTTGTTTATTATTTTTTATTTTTTGTCTCTTCTTCCTTCATTTGCTGTTTACCCTTGGGAAAATCCCAACATGCTTCGAACCTACAGCGCCTTGCCTTCAATATTTTTCTTTGTTTTAACTGCTTTAGAAAATATTTTTGAAAAAATAAAAACAAAAAAAACTTTTCAAATTTTGTTCATTGCTATTTTATTATTTTCAAGTTTTTATGAAATAAGAACTTATTTTAAATATCAAACATCTGTTTTTAATCAAGCTTTTGAGATAAAATATCCATTAGAAAAAGCAATAAAAATAAATTATGAGAAAAATTGAAAAATTTGAATTAGTATTTATTTTGATATTTTTATTTTTTTTGTCTTTTTTTCTTCGAGTTTACAAATTAGATCATTATCTTTCCTTTCACCAAGATCAAGTCCGTGATCTTTTAATTGTTCAAAAGCATTTTCAGGAAAAAAATATTCCTCTTTTAGGTCCAAAAGCATCAGTTGGTGATTTTTATCTTCCGCCTTTTTGGTATTATCTGATGGGTTTTTCCTATTTTTTTTCTTCATCGCCCCTTGCGCCAGCAATATTAACAGTTTTTCTAAATAGTTTAACAACAATTTTTATTTATCTTTTTACTTTTAAATTTTTTGATAGAAAAATTGCTTTTTTTTCTTCTTTTCTGTATGCTGTTTCTCCTTTTTCAATTGAGTACTCTCGTTTTGCTTGGAATCCAAATCCAATTACTCTTTTTGTCATCTTAACTTTTTATTTTTTATATAATTTTTTGCATCAAAAAAAAGAGTTATCTTTTTTTCTTGGAGTAATAACTGCCAATCTTTGTCTTCAGCTTCACTATCAAGGAGCAGTTATTTTTATTTTTTATTTTTTAATTAATATTTTTTATAAAAAAATTAGTCTTAAAAGATTTTTAATTTATTTTTTAATCAATATTTTGCTTATATTTCCATTTATTATTTATGAGTTTAAAAATAATTTTTCAAATACTGTCGGTATTTTGAGTTTTTTTTCTTCTTCTCAAAAATCTTCTTTAAAATTTTTTGGCATTCCTTTTTATTTAAAATTTTTATTAAATGATTTTTCCTGGTTTTTATCTTCTCTGATTTTTTTTAAAAATAAAATATTAGGTTATATCGGTTTATTTTTTTTATTAAGCCTAATATTATTTTCTTCTTTAAATTTAAAAAAACTTTCTTTTTCAGAAAAAATCATTAATTTATTTTTATTATTTTCTTTTTTTATGCTTTATATCTATAAAAATTCCTTAATAGGTTTTTATCTTTTGTTTTTGATACCTATTGTCATTGTTTATTTTTCAATTTTTATTAATAAATTAAATAAAAAAATATCTCTTGGTTTATTTTTAGTTTTGATTATCTTAAATTTTTTAAATTCTCCTGCTTTTGGAAAATACGACAATACTTATCTTTGGCTTAATGAAGTCTCTTCAAAAATCTCAAAAAACAAAAATTATTGCATTGAATATGATATTTTTAAAGAAACATTTATCGAAGATAAAATTCGTTATATGTTTTCAATTCAAAAAAACAAACCCTCTAAAAAATGTTTAGATAATGCTTATGTTTATTATTTTTGCGAACCAGTCAAATGTAATCTAGAAAAATTCAAAGATAAAAAAATAGAAAATATAAAATTTAATCAAGAATATTATGTTAAAACTTATAAAATCAAATAAAATAAATTTTTTATCTTTATTATTGATTCTAATATCTTTTTTAAATCTTTTTTTTATTATCAAAAATAATTTTTACAAATACACAGAAAAATTTGATCCTAAAAAATATGAGCTTAAATACAATAATTCCCAATATGTCATTCCAAAATCAAAAAATCCAATCTCTGATGCTGAATTATATGCTTATGCTGGTTATCGATATATTAAAGGACAAAACCCTCTTTATTTAAACGCTGAACATCTAACTTTAGGAAAATATTTAATTGGTTTTTCAATTTTAATTTTTAACAATCAAAATGTTATAAATTTAATTTTTGTTTTTTTAATTTTTATTTTATTTTTTAAAATTATTTATTTAATAACAAAATCTTTTTTTCTTTCTTCTTTAGGAATTTTTATTTTATCTTTTGATTCTTTTATTTATGACATGATAATCAACCCTCCTCTTCTTGATATTTATCAACTTTTTTTTCTTTTAGCAATTTTTTATTTCTTATTAAAATGGAAGACTAATCAAAAAAACAAATATGTTATTTTAATAGGAATTTGTTTAGGTTTATTTGCTTCAGTTAAATTTTATTTAGTTTCTATTGTTCTTTTAGGAACATTAATAATTAATTTTTTTATTCTTAAAAAATATTTTTTAAAAAATATTTTAATTATTATATTTTTTTCTTTACTTGCTTTTAATTTAACTTATATTCAATCTTTTTTGTTAAAAACAAATTTAAATGAATTTATTAAATCTCAAAAATGGATATTTAATTTTTGGAGATTTAATGATCTAAATAATATTCAAGCAAAAGGAAACTTCTTAAAATTAATCATTTTTAATCAATGGAAAATTTGGTGGTCAGACAAAAAATATATAAATTATCAATATTGGAATCTTGCCTGGCCAATTTTTTTTATATTAGGATTATCAATTGTTTTTTATCATTTAAAAAATTTTTTCTTTTTTAAAAAAAAATTATCAATAAAAGATTTTTCTTTAAATTTATTCTCAACTTGGATAATTTTCTATATTTTATATCTATTTTTAATACCTATTTATCCACGTTATTTAATTCTTCTTTATCCAATAATTTATTTAAATATTCTTATTTTTTGTGATAAAATTTTAAAACAATATGTTTGATATTTTTAAAATTGTTGATTTTTTTAAAAAAAATTTTTCCAAAAAAGATTGGTTGATAATTTTTTTTCTAATCTTTCTTTTTTTTGCTACCCGGCTTATTAATCTTGATAAATTTCCAATTTTTTGCGATGAAGGAATATATATCAATTGGGTAAAAACTGCCTGGCATGATGCCAGTATGCGCTTTATATCTTTAACTGATGGCAAACAACCGCTTCAAACTTGGGCAACAATTCCTTTTTTAAAACTTTTTCCCAATAATGCTCTTTTTGCCGGCCGTCTTTTTGCTGTTTTTTCAGGTCTTTTTGCTTTAGTTGGCGTGTTTTTATCGTCTTTTTATCTTTTCGGCAAAAAAACTGCTTTTATTTCTTCCTTTTTATATATCATCACTCCTTTTTTTCTTTTTTTTGATCGGATGGCTCTAGTTGATTCGATGGTCAATGCCTCATATATTTGGATGTTTTTTTTATCAATTGTTT
>JAOAFI010000013.1 GCA_026416375.1 Patescibacteria group bacterium
TTTTCCAAAATATCTTTTAAAAGATTTAAGTATTGATATTCTTGATGGATCATGATTTTAATCTTTTATAAATTTATAAATTTCTCCTAACAAATAAAAAGATCCAGTAATAACTAAAATGTCTCTTGTTTTTTTAAAAGAATAATCAAAAGCCTCTTTTGGCATATCTATTATGGTATATTTTTTAAAATTTTTCAATTTCAAAAATTCAATAATTTTTTTTGAATCTTCAGATAAACGAGTAAAATTTTGATTTTTCTCAAAAAAAGAAGTAAAAACAATCCAATAAGCCACAGGAAAAATATACTCAAGCATTTTCTTATAATCTTTTCTTTTTTTAAAAGCCAAAAGGAAAAAAAATTTTTTGTTTGGATATTTTTTTTTAAGAGAATAAATAAAAGCCTTCATTTTTGGTTGATTATGAGCGCCATCTAAAACAAGAATTTTATTTTTAATTTTTTTTATATCAAATCTGCCAATTAAAAATGCATTTTTAAAAACTTTTTTTACAGCTTCATTTTTTATTTTAAATTTTTCTTTTTCAGCAACTAATTTTAAAACCTCAAAAGCCAAACCAGCATTTTCTTTTTGATAATCTCCCAAAAGAGATATTTTTTCTTTTAAAAATAATGGCTTAATAAATTTTATCTTGGCATTTTTTTTAAAAGCTGTTTCCTTAATCACTTTTTTAGCAATTTTTTCTTGATCTATTGACAAAGCTTGACTATTTTTATTAATAATCATTGCTTTTTGAAGAGCTATTTTATCAAGAGTACTGCCTAAAACCTGCATATGATCAAAGCCTATTTTTGTAATTACTGATATCTTATCTTCTCTATCAACAACATTAGTAGCATCATACCAACCGCCAAGACCAGTCTCAATCACCGCATAATCCACTTTTTCCTGATAAAAAATATAAAAAGCCAAACCAACTAATGTTTCAAAATAACTCAAACTCCCATAAGAAGAGTTTTTTAATTTTTCAATAAAAGGAACAATTTGATTTAAATAAAAAACAAATTTTTTTTTAGAGATTTTCTTATTATTTATCTGAAATCTTTCTCTAATATCAACAATATGAGGAGATAAACTAAGACCAACCTTTAATCTATGAACAAACAATAATTTGCTAATTAAATAACAGGTTGAACCTTTGCCTGAAGTGCCAGCAATATGAATAATTTTTATTTTTTCCTGAGGATAACCAAGAAGAGATAAGAAATAACGCATTCTTAAAATACCTTTTTCTGATTGAAATAATTGTTTTGATCCATTTTTGATTAAAGAGTTTAAAAATGTTTCTGCTTCTTCAAAATTTTTTAATTTCATTTTAAAAATTAAACTTGTTTCTCTCGTTTTTCAGTTGTTACTCTTCCGCCCTGCCACTGGCCTCGGTATTTTTCCCCTCCGCCGTCAACCCAATGAAAAATTGCAAAAACAAATCTGGCTCCAAGCTCAATCTCCACCTCAACTCCTCCTTCATTTTTTAAACCAAAAGTAAGTTTCCCGCTGTAGCCAGGCTGAGCAATACCAGTACGGATAAAAAGACCGCTTCGAAAAGTGGTTGTCCGAGGAATAAAAGTGGCTGCAACATCTAAAGGCAGATTGACTTTTTCAATGGTTGAAACTAAATAAAATTTGCCTGGTTTAAAAACAAAGCTTTGTTTTTTTTCTGGATTATACTTTGCCACAAGTTTTATTTTTGGAGTTTCCCGCTCTTCAATTCCTAAAAAAGATCTGCCAGAAATCTCATAAACTTCGCCTAATCTTAAATCAAAACCAGCGCCTTCTGGATTTTCAAGCTCCCGCTTGGCTAATCCTTCAACAAGATTATTTTTTTTAACCATTTCAAGCAATTTTTTTGGACCAATCATATTTTTTAAAATTATAATAAAAAAAATTTAAATAGGAAATATTAAATATTAAAGAAACTTAAAAAATATTAAACAATAAAAAAAGTTTTTAATTTTTTAATATTTAATATTTGTCATTTCTTTTTTTATTTAATAATATTTACATTTTATTTTTCAAATAAGATTTAAGATTCCCGC
>JAOAFI010000022.1 GCA_026416375.1 Patescibacteria group bacterium
GCACTTCTTCCACAAGGACATCCAGAAAGAACTCAAAGAGTTTTAAATATGATAAAAATAATGGATAGTTTAGGATTTGGTAATTGCTCTAATGAATACGAATGTGAAGCAGTATGCCCAAAAGAAATAAAGGTAACTGCAATAGCAAAAATGAATAGAGAATTTTTAAGAGCAAACTTTGTTTCTGAAGAAGAACCAGAACTTCCACCAGCTTTTCATCAATCAACTGTTGATGTACCAGAGGATGAATAAAATTTTGTGAAAAACAAAAGAGAAATAATAGAATTTTTTAATAATGGGATTTAAAAGAAAAACCAAAAACCTTTAAAATAATAGAAAAAATAATAAAACGCGTAAAACTTAAATCTTACAATCAAGTTTTAGACGTAGGATGTGGAACAGGTATATGTTATCCTTATCTTAAAAAAAATTTAATGATTATACAGGGATAGATATAGCACCAAAAATGATAAACATAGCCAAAAAAAAATTCCAAAATGCGAAATTTATAACAGCAGATTTTGACAATATAAAACTTAACAAAAAATTTGATTTAATAATAATATTTAATGCTTTTCCACATTTTGAAAACAGAACAAAAACAATTAGAAAGGCAAAATCTTTATTAAAAAAAGATGCTAAGTTAATTATAGCTCACTCATTTAGATTGGATGAAATAAACAAAATACATAAAAAAACAAAAAATAAAACAATTGAAAAACATATAATAACTGTAAAAGAGATAAAAGATATTTTTAAAAAATTAAAATTCCAAGATATATATTGTAACAATAAAAATTTCTTTTACATAGAAGGAAGAAGGTGAGGTTAATCTGTGATTTAACAGTTCAAAAATTAGGTAGAATACTTATTCTTTGCGGTTTTGATGTAAAAATAATAAAAAAAACATATAGACAAAAAAGAACTTATTAAAATCTCATTAATGGAAGATAGGATAATAATTACAAGAAATACAAGAATAAAAAAAGAAAATGCTAAATATTTAATACTGATTGAACAAAATCCATATATGCAATTTAAAAGATTATATAAGGAACTCAAACTTGATGTAAATAATTTTTCTTTTTTTACAAGATGTTCTATTTGTAATCTGGATTTAGAAAAAACAGACAAAAATTTAATATCAAATAAAATCCCACAACTAACCTATTTAAATACTAATGATTTTTTTATATGCCCAAATTGTAAGAAAATTTATTGGAAACAAAGCCATTATGATTTTTTTATTAATAAAATAATAAAACTCATTTATGATAAGGATAATTTCTAATAATGCTAAAAGTTCTATAAATAATCTCAAATAATATCAAAGTAACAAGCTCATGATTAAAAGTATGTGGTGATAATGAAATTATAATATCTGAGTTTTTTTTAAATTTCTCATCGAATCCTTCATCGCCACCAATAAAAAAATTTATGATTTTTTTATTTGAAATAACTTTCTCAAAAAAAGAAGCAAAAGTAACGCTATCAAATTGCTTACCATTAATATCAAGAAATATATTATAAGCATTATCTAAATATTTTAAACCAAATTCTGCTTGTTTCTTTAGTTTGTCATTTTTAGAAGAATAATTAATTTTCTTAGATGGCATTATTAAAGATAT
>JAOAFI010000035.1 GCA_026416375.1 Patescibacteria group bacterium
CGATTTCTCCTTTAGCTTTATTAAAACCTGTATTTCTTGAATAAGCAATTCCTTGTTTTGTTTCATGAATGATTTTTAAAGGAAGCTTTTTTTGATATTTTTTGGCAATTTTAATTGTTTTATCAGTACAGTTATTGTCAACAACAATTACTTCGTCTGGTTTTTCAGTTTGATTAACCAAGCTTTTTAGAGCATTTTCAATATATTTTTCTTCATTATAAGCTGGAATAATAATTGAAATAGTCATTTTATTTTAAAACTTCTTTATAAATTTTTATTAGTTTTTTAGCAGAATTAATTTCATTAAAATAATAAATTTTATCATAATTTTTTCTAATATTTTCTTTTAATTTTTGATAAATTAAAGGATTTTTTTGAATATTAATTAAAGTATTTGCCCATAGTTTTGGATTAAATTCTTTAACAAAAATTGATGTTGAAGAGGGAATTATTTCTTTTGAGACAGAATAATCATAAACTAAAAGAGGCAGGCCAGCTGCTAGAGCCTCAATATAAGTAATACCAAATGTTTCATAATCTGAAGTTGAGATAAAAAGATGATGTTTTTTTAATATTTTTGGCAAATCTTTGTTGTCTATCCAGCCGGCAAATTTAATAAATTTTTCTAGGTTTAATTTTTTAACTTTATTTTCAAGAAATTTTCTATCAACTCCGTCACCAACAATAGTTAAATAAAAATGATTTTTTAAATATTTCATTGTTTCGATTAAAAAATCAACATTTTTTTCACCAGAAAGCCGAGAGATTGTTATTAGTTGGTTGATTTTTTTAGGAATGAAGTTGTTTTTTAAAAAGAAATAGTCAGGTATTGGATAAGGAAGAATAAAAGTTTTTTTCTTTAGTTTATCTGAAAGAATTTTTTTATAAAAAGATGAAGGAGCGGTAATAAAGTCTGATTTTGAAAGAAGATAAAACTGAGTTTTGTCTAAAAAATTTGAGAAAACACCATTTTTTTTAAAGATTAAAGATAGAGGAAAACTATTGACTTTTGCTTTAATGAAATTAGTATGATAAGAACCAATAGTTTTTATATTTAATTTTTTAGCTAATTGATGAATAGCTAAAGACATAACAACTGGCTCATGAAAATGAAGAATATCGGGATTAAATCTTTTAATATCTAATATTGTTTTTTGAGAAAGAAAAGGAAAAGAAATTGAAAAATTAGGATATATAAAACTTATATCAAGAGACTGATTTATTATTAAATCTTTTTCTGATAGATTTTTGATTGGTTTTTTGGGTTTATTACACAAAAGTTTTACTTTTATTCCTATTTTTTTTAGATTTTTTAACCAGTTTAAAACAGCCATTTGACTACCTCCGCCAATTGAGGAGATGCCTTCATAAACAAAAACAATTTTCATATTTGGTATAATCCTTTATATTAAAAATGAAAAAAATTTATTTTTCTATTATTATACCAACCTTAAATGAAGAGTTTTTTTTGCCAAAAATTCTTTTTGATATTAAAAGGCAAAAAAATAAAAATCTTGAAATATTAATTATTGATAGCGGTTCAAAAGACAAGACAAAAGAAATTGTTTTTGAATATAAAAAAAAATTAAATATTAATTTTTATCAAATAAATAAAAAAAATGTTGCCAGCCAAAGAAATTTTGGAGCTAGCAATGCAAAAGGCGATTATCTTATTTTTCTTGATGCTGACAGCCGGATTCAACCGAGTTTTTTGGAAAAAGTGGAAAAATTTATATTGAAAAATAAAGGATTAGTTTTTATTCCTTATGTTAAGCCTGAGAAAAAAGATATTTTATACAAGCCTTTATTTGATTTAGCTAACATTTTAGTTGAATTTTCTCAAAAACTCCCAAAAAAATTTTCTTTGGGCGGGTCGATAATTATTGAAAAAAATTTTTTTAAATTAATTGGTGGATTCAATGAAAAATTATTTATTTCTGAAGATCATGAATTAATTGAAAGAGCTTCTGATTATGGAGTACAAATAAAATTTATTAAAAATTCGCCAGTGACATTTTCTTTAAGGCGGATAAAAAAAGAAGGAGAAATTAAATTTTTTTATAAATATTTTATTTCTTCAGCCAGAAGAATTTTATTAAATGAGGAGATTACAAAAAAAATTTATGATTATCAAATGGGAGGACAGATATATAATGATAAAATTTTTAATAAAAAAACAACTTCTGAGATTATTTCTTCTTATCTATTTAAAATTAGAAAACTTTTAAGAAAATTTTTATCTTCTTAAAATTTAAAATAAGAAATGATTGGATAGTGGTCTGAATAATGATTTTCAATCCGAATAGTTTTTACATGTTTTAAGTTTTTATAAAAAACGTAGTCAATTTTAAAAGTTTTTTCAAATATTTTATAAAAAGGCATAATTATTTTTTGAATAAAAACATATTGTTTTTTAACTTCTATTTTATAAGGATTAATAGTTTGAAATATTTTTTTAGTTGCCTCAAAAAAACCAAGACTATTCATCATTTTTTCTAGTTTTTTTCTTTGAATTGGATAATAATTAAAATCTCCACAAATAATCATTGGGTTAGTTTTTTGGTAATTTTTTTTCATAAATTCCTTTATTGTTGAAATTCTAGCCTGGTTTGAGCCAACGACAAAAAGATGAATATTATAAATATCAATTTTTTTATTAGTTTTTTTTTCTAAAAAACAAGTTTTTAAAATAGTTTTTGGTTGAGTGTTGTTTTGAAAAAATATTTTTATTAAATAAAAGAAAAATTCGCTTAAATTATTAGCAGGATTGATAAATTCAGTTGATTTTAGCTTAAATAGGTTTTTTTTATAAAAAGTAGCAACACCATAAATTTTGCCAAATTTAATAAATGAATTATTGTATTCAGCTAAAGAATAATTATATCTTTCAATATTTTTTATGTTTTCTTCATTAATTAAAAATTCTTGAAAACAAAGAATATCAGGCGAGTATTTTTTTAAAATTTCTTCCATTTCTTTAAATGCATTATTAAAAAGAGTATTAAAAGTTAAAATAGAAAAATTCATTTTATAATTATATCTTTTTAATAATAAATGTAAATATTAAAAGTTATCCACATAATTTGGATAATTATTTTTAGATTGATATATCAATATATATAATAATAATTATTTTATAGGTTATCCTATAATACTATTAATTTAATTTATAGGTCTTGACAAAAAAAAGATTTTTATTTATCATTTATTTATGAATCTTTTTTTATTTTTTAAAAATTTAAATTTAGATTTTAAAAAGAAGGAAAAAAATAAAAAATTAGAATTTATTTCTTTTGTAGAAGATCAATTTAAAAAAATAACTAAAAAAAAATTAAAAATACCTATTACTTTATATAATTTATAAAAAACATGAGCATTACTACCGCTCGTTTTATTAGGTTCGACGAGTAGTAATGCTCTTGTTTTAAAAGTTATCAAATTTTTTTATTTTTGTCAATAACTAGTTTAATCAACTTGATATATTGCTCCAAGATTGTTTGAAGAACGAAAAACAAGAGTGCCAATTTTTAGAAATTTTTCTTCATTTATATTTGGATATTTTTGTTTTTCAAGAGAAGAAATAATAATATATTTTATTTGATATTTTTTTATTATTTTTTTTGTTTCATCAATATTTTTAGATTCGTATATGTTTATAATATCAGGTATTCTTTTTCCAATAAAATCAGGATTTCCTCGCCAAAGCCATTCATGTACCCACCAGCCAGCTACTGTTGGTAGACCTGTATGAGCAGAAATTCTTTCATAATCAGTATATGAATCGCCTTGAGCTTCAAGAATAACTGGTTGATCTTTGACGTTTTTATTAAACCAATTAATAATTTCTCTATCTTGAGGATAAATATTATTAAGGTACAATGAACCATCAAGTTCTGGCGTTCTATCAAGCTTGCCATAGTAGGAGGGAATAGCAAAAAAAGGATATAAAAATAAGAAGAAGAATAAAAATAAGTAAATAATGACAAACAATCTTTTTTTATAATTTTTAAAAAAGAAAAAAACAAAAGCTGAAGCTAAACTCATCATAATATAAGCTTGATAACCAAGTTTAAACATAGTGTTTGCTCTAAAATGATCAGGATAAATATCTTTGATATAAAAAAACTCTGGAATAATAATTAAAAAAGTCCCAAAAGAAAATAATATTAATATATAATTTAAAATTTTTAATTGATGATTAAGAATTTTTTCTTTATTTAATGACAAGGAAAAAACGAGCATTAAAAAATTTACCCAAAAAAATCCCCATAAAACAAAAAGCATCCAAAAAGCGGACGTTTGACAATTGCCAGCTTCAAATAAAAATGGACCAATTTTTCCTATTTTTGTTAAAAATTCCGGCGCACAATTAACTCCGATTCCAGAAACAAAAGGTGAAAAATGAGAAGAAAAAGGCAATGAAAATACAAAAAAAGAAAAAATAATTAAAATAACAGATAGAAAAAAATTCAAACTTAAATCAAAAATTATAAAAAATATAATAAAAGATAAAAGCAAATATATTGGTCCATCAAAAGCATTAGTCATATAATGAATGGCTGTTAAAAAACCAAGAAATAAAGTTGTAAGCAATTGTTTTTGATTTAAATTAATTGAGAAAAATTTAAATTTTAAATTTATTATTTTAGATTTTATTTCATTTTTTAATTTAAATAATAAAAATAAAATAGCTATTGTCAGCAAAACAAAAGGAATATCAAAAACATGGCCATGCAAATCAGCAACAACATAAGAGTAAGAAGGAAATTCATGAATAGTATAAGGAATAAATCGAGTAGCATTTGGGTACCAATATGAGACGGGATTAAATTTTGAAATAATTTTCCAAAAAGGAATTGGCGCAACATTATCATTGGTTGGATAGCCTGTTGTAAACAAATAAACTGTATGAAGATTACCAGCTAAATTGACTAAAAAAGCTCCAAGAATACCATAAATAATAAGATAAATAGTTTTTATTTTTGGAAGATATGTTTTTATAATATTGCCAACCAAAGAAAATGACTGATTGATTCCTAAAGCAAAAATATTAGCAAGAATCAGATTATATCCTATTGAAGGAATAATATTAGTCAATTTTATTAAGAAAGCACCGGTTAAATGGCCAAAATAATAATAGTTTATTGGTTCAGGCGGATACCAAATATCTTTTGGCGGAAAATATTGGGCTCTTAATATTGAATTAATAAAACCAAAGTCCATAAATTTTTCAAGCGATTGAATTGATGGTTCCTGGCTTCTAATAAAAGCCCAAAACAAAAATGAAGCCAAAAAAAGGATTTCTTCAAAAAAGATAATAATCCAATTAAAATAGGAAATTTTTATCTTTTTTAGTTTTAAAAAAATAAGATTAATAATTAAAAAAAGACTAACAATAAATAAAATATTTTCTCTAGTAAAAGAAAGAATTTTTCCTATTCCTAAAATATAACTTAAATAAGAAATAAAAATAATTGCTAAAGTTTTAGAAAACGGATATCCTAAATCAAAAAAAAAGTTTTTAAATATTATTGAAGTTAAAGGAAAAAATATTAATCCAATAATTAAAACATAAAAATACCACTGAAGCGATATGTAAAGCCATTCCATATAAAATATTATATAATTAATTAATATAAAATTTAATAAATTATTTATTTTTTTATGGATAAAAATTATCAACCAAATAAATTTGAAGAAAAAATTTATTCTCAATGGGAAAAAAACAGTTTTTTTAAAGCACAAATTAATAATTTGTTAACTAATAAGAAAAAACGATTTTCAATTATTCTTCCGCCTCCAAATGCTAATGCTAATCTTCACTTAGGACATGCAATGTATGTTCATGAGGACATAATGATTCGTTATCATAAGCTTTTGAATGATGAAGTATTATGGCTTCCTGGAGCTGATCATGCTGGTTTTGAAACTCAATTTGTTTTTGAAAGAGAATTAAAAAAACAAGGAAAATCTCGTTTTGATTATGATAGAGAAACTCTTTTTAAAATGATTTGGAATTTTGTTATGAAAAATAGAAATAATATGGAAAATCAGTTAAGACGTCTTGGATTTTTTTTAGATTGGTCAAAGAAAAAATTTACCATGGATGAAGATATTGTTGAAATTGTTTATGATACTTTTAAAAAACTTTTTGATAAAGGTTTGATTTATCGAGATGAGAAATTAGTTAATTATTGTACTTATTGTGGTACTTCTTTTTCTGATTTAGAAGTAGTTAATAAAGAAAAAAATAGCATTCTTTATTATATAAAATATCCTTTTGTCAATAAAAAAAACGGCGAATATCTTGTTGTTGCAACAACTCGTCCGGAAACTCTTCTTGGAGATACTGCTGTTGCTGTAAATCCTAAAGACAGGCGTTATAAGAATTTGATTGGAGAGGAGGTAATTATTCCTTTTGTTGAGAGAAAGGTAAGGATAATTGCTGATAACTTTGTTGATCCAAAATTTGGCACTGGCGCAGTTAAAATCACTCCGGCTCATGATTTTAATGATTTTGAAATAGGAAAAAAACATAATTTAGACTTAATTCAGGTAATTAATTTTGACGGGAAACTAAATGAAAATGCTGGCGAGTTTAAAGGATTATATGTTTCTCAAGCAAGAGAAGCAATTGTATTAAAACTTAAAGAAAAAAATCTAATAGAGAAAATTGAGGAAAATTATAAAAATATTATTGGTACATGCTATAAATGCGGAAGAGTTCTTGAGCCTTTGCCAAAAGAACAATGGTTTGTTAAAATTGATCCTTTAGCTCAAAAGGCAAAAGAGTTTATAAAAAAGGAAAAAATAAAAATAATCCCTAAAAGATTTAAAAAAATTCTTTTATGGTGGTTTGATAATTTTAAAGATTGGAATATATCCCGCCAGATTGTTTGGGGAATAAGAATACCAGCCTATAAATGTAATTCAAAGTTCAAAATTAAAAATTCAAAATTAAAAACAAAGAGTAATTGGTTTATAAGTATAAAAAAACCGGATAAATGCCAGATATGTGGGGATTGTAATTTTAAACAAGATACTGATACTTTTGATACTTGGTTTTCATCAGGACAATGGCCTTATGCAACATTAAAATCTAAAAATTTATTTGATTATTTTTATCCGACTTCTGTGATGGAAACTGGATATGATATTTTGCCTTGGTGGGTTGCAAGAATGATAATGCTTGGGATTTTTTATACTGGAAAAGAACCTTTTAAAATAGTTTATCTTCATGGATTGGTTCGTGATAAATATGGTCAAAAAATGAGTAAAAGCAAAGGAAATGTTATTAATCCAATGGATATGATTGATAAATATGGCGCTGATGCTTTAAGAGGAGCTTTAGTATTTGAAATTGGGGAAGGTGCTGATTTGTCTTTTTCTGAAGAAAAAGTAATAGCGATGAGAAATTTTTGCAACAAAATTTGGAATATAGGAAGATTTATAAATATAAATATTAAAAATCAAATATTAAACACTAAAAATAAAAAATTAAAAATATTAAAACAATTAAACAAAGAATTTAAAACAGAGAAGAAAAAGTATTTTAAATTAATGAATAATTATCATTTTTCAAGAGCTTTTGGATTAATATATGAATTTTTATGGCATAGATTAGCCGATTTTTATATTGAACAATTGAAAACAGAGATAACAAATGGTAATATTAATGCTTTAGAATCTTTGAAAAATATTTATCTTGAATGTTTGATTATGTTGCATCCTTTTTTTCCTTTTATCACAGAAGTTATTTGGAAAATATTTAATGGAGAAGAAAAATCAATATTGTTAAGCAAATTTAAAAATTAAAAAATTTATTATGAAACGTACTTGGCAGCCAAAAAAAACAAAAAGACAAAGAAAACATGGTTTTTTAAAAAGAATGTCAACCCATGATGGAAGAAAAGTAATCAAAAGAAGAAGACAAAAAGGAAGAAAGAGATTAGCTATATGAAAATAATTAATAATTATAATAAATAATGAATAATTCAACAAATATTGATTCTGGTTTTTTTAATACAATTTTTGTTATTCCAATTCTAAATATTTTGCTTATTTTATATAGTTTTTTTTCTTTTTTAAAATTTCCTGGAGCTTTAGGTTTTTCAATAATTGGATTGACCTTTTTGGTTAATTTTTTGCTTTTGCCTTTGAATAAAAAACAAAGAGCAATGACAGAAAAGTTAAACGAACTTAAACCTCATCTTGACAAACTTCAAAAAAAATATAAAAACGATCAGGCAAAACTTCAAAGCGAACAATTAAAACTTTATCAGCAAGCAGGAGTAAATCCTGGCCTTGGCTGTCTTTTGCCTTTTATTCAGCTTCCTTTTTTTATTGCTTTATATAATGTTTTGTCTTTGTTTTTACTTGAACATAAAGGAATAAATATTATTGAAAATATTAATAATGTAGTTTATTTTTCTTTTTTAAAAATAAATAGTATTGATACTTATTTTTTTGGTTTTAATCTAGCTTTGTCTCCGCAAAAATCAGGTGTTTGGTATTATTTTTTAATTCCTGTAATTACTGGTCTTCTTCAGTATATTCAAATTAATTTAATCACTCCTAAAGCTAAAATTGAAAAAGAAGAAAATCAAAAAAAACAAGAAAAAGATAAAGAAAAAAATAATCAAGATGATATTCAAAAAATGATGAATATTCAGATGAAATTTTTAATGCCGGCTTTTATTGCTTGGTTTGCTTATACATTGCCGGTTGGACTGGCTTTATATTGGAATGTTTATTCTCTTTTTAATATAATTCAATATAGAAAACCTGTTAATTTGAAAAAAAATTAAATTATTAATTAATTTTTTAAAATATGGAAAAAATAGAAATAATCAAAAAAGAAACAGAAGAACTTTTAGCAAAAATGATTAATAAATTTGAGGTTGAGGTAGTTGAGGAGTTTGGTGTTTATCAAATTATTATCAAGGCAGAAGATGAAGCCTCAACTGTTATTGGAAAACATGGAGAAACAATAAGGTCTTTGCAAAAAATTTTAGAGGTGATTTTATATAAAAAATTTAATCAGCCAGTTGAGATTTTGGTTAATGTCAATGATTTTCGGGAAAAACAAAAAGAAAGACTTGAAGTTTTAGCTAATGAATACGCTCAAAAAACCCAAACAACTCATTCGCCAAGCTTTATCCGCAATCTTTCCTCATATGAGCGAAAATTAATTCATGAATATATTACAAAAAATTATCCAGATTTAAAAACTTATTCAATAGGTGAAGGAAGGGACAGACGTTTGGTAATTGATTTAAAAACAAATACTTCGGTGAGTTATTAAACTTAAACTTAGTTATTAAACTTTTTTTATTATTAATAATAGATTTTTGTCTGTTTTTTTTATATAGTTAATATTATGGGAGAAGAAAAAGATAAAAATTCACAAGAAAAAAAACCAGAGGAAATAAAAGAAGAATTAAGAAGAGAAGTTGAAAATGAAAAAGTTGAAAAAGATGTAAAAGAAAATGAAATTAGAGAGGATGGTAAATTGATTGATCAGGCTATTGATAATATAGAATCTTCTTCTAAAAAAAATGTAGTATTAAATTCTCAACAAGAAGAAAATATTAGAAGAGCGATTGTTTTGTCATATAAAAGAATTGAAGAAGTAAGACAAAAAAAAGTTATTCCAAAAACAGAAGCAGGGAAAATTCTTTTTGAAAAAATAATAGAAAAGAAAATTGATGAAAAATTACTTCAAGATCCATTTTCTTCATTAAGGATTTATTCATTGTTAGAAAAAGCAATTTTAAGTGATTCTTTAACATTAGACGATTTAAAAATTAACTTTAAAAAATTAAAAGATTTTTATGGAACAACAAATGATTTTATTGAAAAATGGAGCGAAGTTTTAATTGATACAGCTGTAAGTCTTGGATATAAAAAGGAAGAGGTTAAGGATTATTTTACTTTAAATGAAAGCGAAAAAAATATTCATAGTATGACTAACACAAGTCAGATTTTATTATCAAGATTATCTCATGAAGATAGGGAATTTTACGTATCTTTAGATAATGTTAATAATTTTAATCAATATGTTAAAATAATTGATCAAAGAATTGATGATCAAGTAGATAAAAGCATAACAGGAGAAAGAAGAAAAAGAGAAAAAGCAATTAGATTGTCAAAATATATCAATGATAGGATATCGTCGATTATTTTTAATATTTATCAGGCAGCTTCTCATCATCCAAATGAACAATTTGATCATATTGAGCGACATGGTCCTTTTTCTGCTTCTCCAGCAGATTTTTATCTTAATTTTAGTCAAAAATTTGAAAATTTAAATAATCAAATAGAAGAATTAACCGGTGGAATTTCTGATTTATATGTAAGCATTCTTCAAAAAAAAGAAATTAAAGGAGTTTTAACTGATGATGGACAAGAGCTTCCGCCAACTTTTGCTTATACAGGCGAATATGAATTAGTAAATCTTGGTCATAAACATGGATTAAAAGAATTTTTTGAAAGAATTCATCAATTTGCTCAATCAGAAAAGAAAAGACTTGAAACAGGTCATAATTTAAGATTTTTAGTAAAGACAGCTATGCATAATGAAAAAGTAAAACAAGAGGGTTTTTTTAGAGCTTTAGGAGGATTTGTAAGTCATATTGAATCAAGCGATATAGATGAAATTTTTTTTGATCCTGAAATGGCTGATTTGGTTCAACAGACGCTTTCTTTTTTTGAATCAACTTTAGAAAAAGAAATGATGGAAAATAATTGGTTAAAAAAACCAGAACTAGCATCGCGTTATTTTGACAGTCTTCATAGATATGAAAAAATAATGATTGATGAATTAAGAAAAAGAAGACCTGATCTTCATGAATGGCAAATTTTAAGAATAATTACTAACGCTAATATTGTATTTTTAGGAACAAATTATCAATTAATGCATTATTTTAGTTTTGCTGATCCTGATAGAGCTGCTTTTGGATCTTCAGGAACAGCTAGCGATGCTGGAGACTTGATGTTTTCTATTTATGATCCAGGAATGACACAGAGAAGATTTCAAGGAGATAATATGACTGGATACGGAGCTGATTGGATGCCGATAAATGTTTCATTAGATACATTTAATCATACTGATTGGGAAAAATTTAGAGATGCTTATAATGCTTCTTTAACAAGGGGAAGAGTTGCCTATTTTTCTGTATTGCCTAAAGATTGGAAAACTGTAAGACTTGGCGTTGATCCTGGAAATATAAGCGAAGCTGGAGGTTTTACCTCTTTAAGAAAATCTACCTGGAGACTTTGGAATGCTTATAAGTATTGGCTTGGAGAAACAAATCTAAATTTTGCTACAGAAGGACTTAAAGGAATTGATAAAAGAACTGATGTTTATACTGATATTTGGAAAAGACTTGAAAATTTAGGAATTGATGTTTTAGAGAATTTTTTTATTTATAAAGGCAATGGAGTAGCAGGAGGGAATATTGAAGAAAAAAATAAAAAATTTAAATTTGGAAATAATAGAAAAGAAAATCTTTTAAATCTTTTCGGATATCTTTATGATCGATATTTTGATCAAAAAATAGCAGGTCAAAAAATGGCAGATGTTTTTTTAAATTTTAATGGAAAAACTTTAAATCGTGATCAATTTTTAAAATATATTCAATCAAATATTGATCTTGATGTTTTTTCTTATTCTGATGTTGATAGATTTTTAAAAGAAATTTATAACAATGTTTTTACAGTTATGATTTTGGAAAGATTACCAACAAAATTATTAACTCTTGAAAAACAAAGATTAACTCAAAATGGTATTAGGCTTTATGATGAGGTTAGAAATAAATATTTTTCTTCTATATATTTTTCTTTATTTTCTGGAGATTCTTATGAAAAAATGAGAGATGCCTATGTTGAATCAATAAGTGATTTGTCTTATGTAGAATCAAGTTTGAGAGTTTATGCAAATAATAAAATGAGAGAATTAAAAGAACATAAAGGAAATCTTTATGGAGATTTATCAAAATTAAGAAGTGAGGTTGGTTATTGGATGAGTGAAGAAAAAATTGAAATAATTTTAGGAAAATATTTAAAAAGTTTAGGATTATCAAATGAAATTATAAGAAAGAGAATTGAACTGGCAAAAGCGACTTATAGAGGAATTATTCAACGAGGAGCAATGATTCCTGAAAAAGCATCTTGGGAATTTAATATTGAAGAAAAAAAGAAAAATTTATTAAATTTGAAAAGAAAAATTAAAAAAAGTGATGAAGATAAAGAAACTATTAAAGAATTAGAGAAAGAATTAGGTGCTTTTATAAACAAAGATTATAGAAAAGATTTTACTTCAAGAATAAAATGGTTTTCTAAGATGTTAGTTGATGATGATTTTGGATTTTCTTTTACTTCAGGAGATCTTTCTTATCATTTTTTGAATTTTTCAGCAAATGGTCCATCGCTTCTTCATAGATTAGCTGGTTTTAATTTTGATACAGCAGAAACTATTTCAAAAAGATGGATGATGGATGGTGCTTGGTATAAGGATAGATCTAATTATAATCTTGCTGAAAGTTATAAAGTAATGGATGAAGTTTATAATTCATCAATAGGTCAATGGGGTTTGGGTTATCAACCTTCAAAAGTTGTAGCTACATTTTTGCGAAGAACTTTTACTTTTTTTAGAAAAGATGAAGAAATGTATAGTGATTTTGAAAAAATTCGTAATAGATTTTTTGGTGAAAAACCAGAAAGATCTTCTTCTTTTTCTCAAAAAAGTGCTGGAGGACCAGAAATTGGAAGTGTATATGAATGGGGATTAAATGAAATGGATCAAATAATTCATGAATCTATTGGTGGAAGATCAAATCAATATTTTTCTTATAAAACATCTAAAAAAGAAGAACTTTATAAATATGAAGATTTTGAAGAAAGCAATAAATTTTTAGGTAAAGTTTTAAATAAATTTTTTTCTGATAAAGAACCACCAAAATTTATTAAAAAATGGTTAGGAGTAATTAAAAAAGATGGAAGATTTTATAATAAAATAAGAGATTATGCAAATGAGGTATCAGGAGAAGCAATTAAAAAGACTCAAAAATATAAAGGAGGATTTTTATGGAAGGAAGTATTGCCAAGATTAGCATTATTGATTCTTATAATAACTTTAATATTGGCTTTTAAATCAGCTAAGGATGATTTCGAAATTGGAAAAGGTAAAAAATAATGTTTATAATTAATCTTATGAAAAAAATTTTTGCTATTTTTTTATTTATTTTTTTATTTATTTTTAAATTTAATTATAT
>JAOAFI010000005.1 GCA_026416375.1 Patescibacteria group bacterium
GGCAAAAAATTTGAAATTACCAGAATTTTATGGGAGCAATATTTAAAACTAAAACAGCTTTTAACTGAAAAATTTTATCAGGATCTTCTTAATGAGGCGATGTTAGGCAAACGAAAACTTGAGAGAACTTTATATGCTCAAGCCCAAGCAAAAACTGAAGAGGTGATAGAAAAACTTCATAAAGGAGAGTTTTATGATGACCTAAAAATCCAAGAACTCCGCCGGAAAATTGCCAGCATAACAACAATAAATTAAACAATTTTTGTAGTATTGTGTTTTGTTAAAAAGTACTTAATAATAATTTCTAATTTCAAATTTTTAATTTTTATTTAATTATTAATTACTAATTTTTAATTTCTAAATATGAAATATGATTTAGAAGAAAGAATCACTAAATTAGCTGAGAATATTATTAGTTTATGTAAAGAAATATCAAGAAATAAAATTACTTTTCCTTTAATAGATCAGCTAGTAAGATCAGGAACTTCAATAGAAGTCAATTACACAGAAGCCAATGGTGATGCAAGTAAAAAAGATTTTAGAAATAAAATTATATTAGCTAAAAAAGAAGCAATGGAGACAAAATACTGGTTAAGATTGATTGTAATTTTGAAGTTAAATTAAAAGACAAATGTCGTAAACTCTGGCAAGAAACTCATTAGATCACTCTTATTTTTTCCAAAATAATTAAAAATTGTTAATATTTTAAAATTAAAAATTGAATAGAAATTTAAAATTAAAAATTTAAAATTAAGCTGTTTATTTTTCTTCCTCAACTCCAAGCAGTCTTAGAACAACTTCTTTTTTATATCTTCTGTCGCCTCTGGAGTTTATTCTTATTGCCGGTAGTTTTCCAGATTTGCCCCAGCGTTTGATTGTCAAAGGCGAAACCCGAAGAATCGAGGCAACTTCCTTAATTGTTAAAAGATCAGGCAGATCATCAAGTGATACTTTTGGAAGATTTTTGTTTTGGATTGACATATATAGTATTATTATAATATACTTTAAAAGTAATTGTCAATAATAATTATTTATAAAAATGACTAATTATCATTTTAAAATCTTTTTAAGCATATTAATTTCTTTTTTGATTGTTATTTCTTATGAAAGTTTAATAAAAAATTATAAAAATATAAATAATTTTTATTTTGGATTAAAAAAAAATATTAATTTTAATTTTTATTTTGATAATAATTCAAAAAATTTAAAAGAAACTAATAATCAATTTAGTTATGACAATAAAAATAATTTTGTTTTGCCTACAGTTAAAAAAAATTTTTTTCCTTCTCCTTTTAAAACCGAAATACCTGAAGAAGAAAAAGATAATCTAATTAAAATAACATTGATTCAAAAATTTAAAAAAAAAGATAATATTAAAAAACCAACAGAGTTTTTATTACCAACAAAAACACCAAAACCAACAATTACTCCTGACTATTTTAATATTGATCCATCTCTTGCTCGTCCTGGAAAAACTCCAGATGAAGTTTTTGATATTGCTTCTCAAAAAACATGTGTTCCTAAAGAAATTTTAAAATCAATAGCATATATTGAGTCTGGAAAATTTTTTGATGTTGTTTCTCCAAAATATTTTCTTCTTTATAATTCATATAATTGGTGGAATAGTGAATTCTTAACTGAAGAAAAAAGGATTTGTGGAGGATATGGTTATAATCTTAATAAAGGGGTTGTTCCAAATGATAGTAAATTTGCTGGTTATCGTTGTCGAGCTGATAATAATAATAATCTTGATGTTATGGGACCTATGTCAGTTTCTTATTACGGACAACAGAAATATGGAAAAAAAGTTGCCAATCTTCTTGGTGTTAATGATGCTGATAGAAGAGTGATTTTAGATGCATTGATTATTGTTGGTTTGATTATAAAAGATAATGTAAGGCCTCAAAATTGTAAAGATTGGAATTCTAAACAAATTATTAAGGCAGCGTGCGGTTATTATGGTAGTTGTGGAATAAAAGATGGTAGTTATTATTGTGCGACTTTTTGTAAGAATTATAAAAATTTTGGTGGAAAAGGAAATTGTGATCCTTCGATATTAGGGGATAATTGTTGGCAGTAATTTTTTTATTTATATTTTTTATATAATTCAATAATTTTTTGACAATAATCTCCTTTGGCGCCATTGCCATAATCATATTGACAAACTCCATGATGTTTTTCAGCCACTTTTTTTATTATATTTTCAGGCCAATTTTGACAGTTTTGAGGCGGTCCGCCTGGTATTCGGTTTTTTGTGATATAGCTAAAAATTAAGGCATTGTCAAAAAACACTCTTCGGTCGATATTTTCTGGCAAATCTTTTATTGTTTGTTTTCTTGAAACTTGTTCTTCCCATTCAGATATTTGAAAAAGACCCATTATTTTTAAATCATCTTTGCTTCCAATTGGCTTAGCACAAGATGAACCTGCGTTTATACTATCTTGAGGAATAATTCCAGTTTGAGTATGATAACCGTATCCATAACAAGGATCTCCTTTTCCATTTTTCCACCAGCCATAAGTATTATATATTTTTATTGTTGATGAAGATTCATTTTTAAATCTTTCGCCGGTTTCAACAGTTTTGAAAGCCCAAAGCAGAGCTTTAGGAAAACAAGTTCTTTGTGATACTTCTTCAAAAATTTCATCAAGACTATTTCCTGGTCTTTCATCTGATTTTATTGGCGGAAGAGATTTTTTGTTTTCATTTTTATTTTCATTTTCTAGTTTTTTTGTTGGAGAATTGTTTGTTATTTTTGTTGGTGTTATTGATATTTTCTTTTGAGGCAAAATATATTTTGTTGGTATTTTTTCTTTGATTGAAGTAGGAGATATGTATTTAAAAGATGATGTTGGAAGATTAAATGATATTTGATTATTGTTGTTTATTTGACTTTGAATTTTTTGATTTTCAGAATTAAAGACATTTTTAGCAGTTTGAGATAAAAGTTTTATTGGATTAAATGATTGGAAAGAAGATGATAAAATATTTGGAATATTCTGAATTATTTCTTTTGTATTTTGAGGGTTTTCAAAGATATAAGAAATACTAAAAAAAATAATCAAAGATAAAAAAATGCTTAAAAAAATTTTTAAGTTTGATGAGGACATATTATAATCATTATATTATTTGTTGTTTTGTTTTTCGAGTTTAAAGAGTTTTTTAATTGTTTCTTGACTTTTTTTATTTTCTATATTGTATTATATTAATATAATAAATGAGAAAAAAATTTTTGAAAATAAAAAAAGCAGAAATAGCTACATTTTTGACTTTAGGATTAGTGGTTGCTGGGGCTTTTTTAAGCATTTTAAGCTCAATAATGGTTAATCGTCAAAAAAATTTAGCATCAAGACCAAGGGCTCAATCTATATCTTTAACATCAAATTCATGTAGTATTGGAAGCAATAATTGTGGTTCTAATTATCGATGGAATTGTTCTCCAAATTCTTCAAAAATATTTTTTAATGATATTAATTTTGACGGTAATGGCTGCGATCCAACAAGATGTCCTACCAAAGAACTTCCTTTTGCCTGCTATGTGGTTGATAATCGCTGTGAAGGAGGAAAAATAAGATATCGTTGGTATGGTTGTACTGGTCAACCATGTCAAAATACAATCATTAATCAAGGAGCAAATGGTCCAGGAAAATTAGTAGGAAAACCAATAGGAGGAGATTATTCAAATTTAACAGAAGAATGCGTTGATTTTAATTTAATTCAAGCAACACCAACACATACTCCTACACCTACAAATTATGAATGCTATTGTCATCATTCTTGTATACCAGGAGTTATAGGTGGTTGTTGGTGGGGAACTGGAGGACTTTATAAATGTTCAAATGATTGTTGTACTAATAATGGATGTCCTGAACAAAGAACACCACCAACACAAATACCAACACTAACAACAACGCCAAAACCAGGAGGAGGAACAACAGCGCCAACCGCAACACTAACACCAACAACGCCACAACCAGGAGGAGGAACAACAGCGCCAACCGCAACACTAACACCAACAACGCCAAAACCAAGAGGAGGAACAACAGCGCCAACCGCAACACTAACACCAACAACGCCACAACCTAGCCCAACAGGCGCAACAGGAGTGCCAAGCGCAATACCAACACCAAAACCAAAACCAGGAGAAGCAGGAGGAGCGTGTTTGAATGTAATACATCAAGATAGTTTTTTTCAGGGAGGAGAATGTAATGATTCAGACTTTGTTTGTTATAGAGATAAGCTGAATGAAATCGGTAAATGTGTGCGTAAGTCAGAAATATCCAAATGTGATGTTATAGACAGTAGATATTGTATTGAGATGAAACAAACAAATGAAGAAAAAAATAATCATCCTACCACTTTTCCTTGGTGTCAGCTTCCTAATGGAAAATGGGTGAAATTGGTAGATACAGGAACATATAACGAAGATTGTTATTATCAAAGTAAAACATTATCACTACCGTCTTTGAAAGGTCAGAGGCAAGTTAAAAGAGAAAACGGCAAAAAAGAGTATAATTATGGTTGTAAATATACCATTAATAATTTTGTTTGTAATCAAAACTATGAATGGTGGTGGAATGAAGATTGTAATTATTATTGCGATTTACAACCCTCTTATAATGTAAGAGTTACAATAGAGAATTCCTTTTTTCAAAATAACCTTTCAGCAAAATTTTATGAAAAACCTACTTATATTCAAATTTTTGGCAATTTTTTATCTACTAGTATTAATAAGAAAATAGAAATAAACGATGAAACTAGTCAACTAAACAATTTTAAAAAGAGTGGATATTCATTTGACATCAGTATTGATAATCAAGAATTAATTAATTACTATAATACCAATAATTTGTTTTTTTATTTAAACTTCATCATTGTTAGAACCAAATCTGGGATAAGCGAAACTATAAAAACAACTGTTCAATCAACCCATATTAATCCAGATGATTTATCAATTGTTTTTAAATAATAAATGAATACAGGTTTTTTTAAAAATTTTAGATTGAAGATCTTAATTGTTTTAATTATCTCTTTCTTTTTAGCCTCATTTTTTAAAAAAGAGCTTTTTATTG
>JAOAFI010000052.1 GCA_026416375.1 Patescibacteria group bacterium
CTATATCCTTGACCAGCATATAATTTACCATTATAAACACTAAAAGTTCTTATTGATTCTTTAGTTCCATCATATGCGAGAGACCAAGTATTACCATCAAAAACAAATATATCTCCATCTCCTGTGCTATCTCCTTGTCCAGCATAAAGTTTTCCATTGTAAACAGCAAGAGAATGTATTAATTCCTGCGCTCCATTATATGAAAGAGACCAAGTATTACCATCAAAAACAAATATATCTCCATCTCCTGTTCCGCTTCCTTGTCCAGCGTAAAGACGTCCATTATATACTGCTAAAGCAAATATATATTCTTGCGCTCCATCATATGAAATAGACCAAGTATTACCATCAAATACTAACACATCTCCATCTCCTGTTCCGCCTCCTTGTCCAGCGTAAAGACGTCCATTATATACTGCTAAAGCAACTATTAATCCCTTCGCTCCATCATATGAAAGAGACCAAGTATTACCATCAAAAACAAATATATCTCCATCTCCTGTTCCGCTTCCTTGTCCAGCGTAAAGTTTTCCATTGTAAACAGCAAGAGAACGTATCATTTCCTGCGCTCCATCATAACTTATTGACCAAGTATTACCATCAAATACTAACACATCTCCATCTCCTGTGCTTAGTCCTTGTCCAGCATAAAGTTTTCCATTGTAAACAGCAAGAGAAAATATAACTGATTTTGAGCCATTATATGACATTGTCCAGGAAGTTGATGCTGAATCATTAATTTCAAAATCAAGTTTTCCTGTTTGACGATTAAAAATTAATCGATAATCTCCTTTATCAAGTAAAGCAAAATCATTTTCTTTAACATGAGGAGCAAAAGCTTCTTTAAATTGTATCCATGCTCCAAGAGAAATCTGGCTTGTTGGAGAAAGAGAAACTGAATCAGGAGCTGAAAAATAATCATTAACACCATCAAGTTCAATAGCATTTCCTTTTTTTCCAATTTGAGAATATAACGCAGATGAATTTCCATTTCCATTAAATAGAGTATTGTTGTTTGTTGTTGAGTCTATTAAATTTCCCGATGTTTCTTCTAATTTCCATAAAGCTCTAAGATTTGTATTTGAAGTATCATGAGATCCGGCATTTCCATCATCAAGAGATATACTTTGCCATTTATTAGTTATATTATCATACACCCATGCTGAGTATATAAGATCATTATTTGCTAAATTATGAGTTACAGTAAGATATGATCCATCATTCACATTTCCACTTGTGCTATATAAAGTTCCTCCACAATTAAACCAAGCTGTTCCATTCCAACATTGAAAATTATTTGTTGTTGAATTAAATATCATTGTTCCTGCTCCTATTGCTGTTGGTGTTGATGAAAAATTTCCAAGTCTTAATTGTCCGTTGTTTATATATGTATTTCCTGCTACTTCAAGTTTTTGACTTGGATTTACTGTTCCAATACCAACATTGCCACTATCAGCAGCCAAAAGAGCTCCGGCAGTTATTTTTAAAGAATAACCACCAAAATTAGTTGTTCCTGCAGGATCAATGCCATAATTTTCGTTTGAATAATCAGTAATATAATCAATTTTTCCTTTTCCTGAAGAAAAAATATCGCCTAAAATATCAAGTTTTGCTTGAGGATTAGTTGTCCCAATACCAATTCTTGAATTTTGAGTATCAAAATTCATTAAACCTCCTTCAATATTTAAAGCATTGATATTTGAATTAACTAAATCAATATTAGAAGCTTGATTCATTTTAAAAGTAGGAGTGCCTGAATTAATATTTATAAAAGAAAATTTAGCTGATGATGTTGATGTACCACCAATAGCTAGATCAAGAGTTGAATTTTTTGGATAAAGAACTCCTAATGTTTGTTCCCATAAACTATCTCCACCTCCAGCTCCAGAACCTACTTCAACCCAAGAAGTACCATTATAATAATAAATTTTATTATTCGTTGAATTATAATAAAGAGATCCAGAACCAATAGGACTTGGAGAAGATGTAAAATTTCCAAGTCTTATTTGTCCTGAATTTGCATAAATATTTCCAAAGATCTCGGCTCCAGAATTATTTAAAACCATAATATTATTAGTGTCACTTAATCCTCCAACTCTAAATTTTAAAATTCCTGATTGAGTAGCTTGAAGAATTATATCTCCAGCTCCAGCTGATTGAATAATTGTCGCTTTAGCGCTTGATAAAGTAAAATCAGCAGAGGTAAAAATTGATCTTATTCCAGCAGAAGAAGCACCTATTAGCAAATTACCATCTTGATTGATATATGGAATTGTTGATGTGTTTATTCCTGGCGGAAGCCCTTGAAGAGTTTCGGCATTTATTGCGTAACCAACATTAGCGATTTGTTGACGAGGAGTCATTTCGTTATCTGAAGCAATAGTAATTCCAAGATATACATTAGCATTTTCAGTAAAAATTGAAGCAGGTATTTCTGTTCCACAAACTTGTTGAGGCGGAGTAGGAGAATAACCCGATCCGCCTATTAATACATTAAAAATACCATCTTGATCTGGTGTTATAGAACAAGCTCCAGCAGTATAAAGAGCAGTTCCTCCTGTTGGAACATTGTAAAGCTTAAAAGTAACATTTGTAGCTGTTGTGATAGGATTACTTAAAGTATCAGTAAGTCTTCCTTGAAAAGATAATATTCTTCCTGCTCTTATATTTGGCGATGGAGGATAGGCAAAACTTTTTTCTGATTTTTGAAAAAATTGATTATATATACCAGCTCCAAGAGCAGACATAAAAATAAGAAGAATAATAAAACCAATATATTTTTGAAAAGAAAAATCAAATGTTGATTTTTTTTTAAAGCTATTTTTTATTTGATTAAATTTATCTAATGATAATTGTTTGATTTTGTTATAAATATTATATTTTGGGCTTTTTAAAGCCAAAATTTCTTTATGAAAATCATTTTGTATATTTGATATTTTTTTAGCAGGATTTTCTTTTATCCAGCCTTGAGAAATTAAAAAAGAACACAATTTTCTTATTGTTGATAAACGTCTATTAATAGTTTTTTTAGGCAATTTGTTTTCAATTAAATATTGAAGATATTTAATAATTGTTTCTTTATTTATTATTTTATTTATTTCAGCTTCATTTTTAATTTTTTCCTTATTATTAAACGATTGTATCCATCCTAGAAAATATCTAATATCAGAAAGATAGTTTTTTAGAGTTATTGGTGATACATTTTCCGCAAGAAGAAAATTTTTAAATTGAGGCTCAAGATTATAAAGATTATACCATTTTTCATTCATAAAATTATCCTATTATATACAATAATCTTTTGTCAAGAGGTATTTTGATAATATTTTGATATATTTTATTAGTATTTAAAATTAAATCTTATAGTATAATTTAATTAAATTTAATATAATTACCGCATAATATTTTTAATTACTTAAATATATCTTAATATATCATAAATCCTATAATATTTTTTTTATTTATTTAATTTTATTTTTTTTATTATTTTTTTGTTATAACATTTAAAAAATAAAATATTAATTTTTAATTAAGATTTATTTTAATTTTTTAATTTTTAATATTTTTTTATATTTTTCACGTTTATTTTCTTTATTATTTTTTTATTTTTTGTTGATTTTTTATTTATTTTTGTTTTTTTTAATTTGATATTATCAGACTTTATTTTTATTTGCTAATTTATTTTTATTTATTTATAAATTGTTTTAACAATCTAAAAAATATTTAAAAAAAATAATTTATATAAAAAAATACTTATAGTAATTATTTTTTTTAATATTGAATTTTATTTTTTTATTTTTTATCATATATTTAATGAATAAAAAAATTATTTATATATTTTTATTTTTATTTTTCTTAGTTTTGATATCTTTATTTTTTGGGCTTTATGAAGTTAAGTTTATTAATACAAAAGCTTCTTTAAAAATATCTTCTTTTTCTCAAGATAACTCTTATGTTTTTATAACTCCTCTTCAAGCAAAGGCTAATGGTCAAGAAAAAATAAGAGTTACAGTTTTTGTTTTGGATGAAAGAGGATTGGGTGTTTTTGGAAAAAAAGTTTATATATCTCCAAATCAATTTTTAAATATAGAAGAAATACAAGGATTAACCGATAATTTTGGGAAAGCTTATTTTGATATATCTTCTTTCAAATCAGGAGAATATTATTTAAAAATTTTTATAGACAATATTGAATTAAAACAAAAGATTAATCTTTCTTATTATTGATGATTTTTTATTGATTATTGCTGGTAATTTTTTTTCATAAAGAATTATTGATTTTTTTTCAATAATTGACAAATATTTTTTTTGATAAACATAAATTGAATAATAATTTTTATTTAATAAATAAAACAAATAAAGTATTAAAAACAATATCTCGCTTAATATTATTATTTCTAATATTCTTGATTTTATAATATTTATTAAAAAAAATAATATTTTTATTATTATGAACCATATAGGTTCAATATTAAGTTTTAAAATTAAGCTGTTTGGAGACTTTTTTTCTTGATAATCAACTTGAGTAAATAATCGATAATTTTGAGCTTTTGATGAGGGTAAAGATATTGAAAAATTTCCCATATTATCAGATTTTATATCTAAAGACGATATTGAAAAGGCGTTTACTTCTTTTATTGGATTTATTTTATTAAACAAAGATAAAAAGTTTTTTTCCTGATCAACAAAAAGAGACATATTAATTTTAGAGTTTGGTATTGTTTGGCCGGTTAAGATTACCTTATCACCAATAAAATAATTTTTTTTATCTAATGATATCGTTGGCGGAATTATTACAGGTCCTATATTGACATTGTATTGAGTTGGAAAAGGAGGAAGACAAATAGGCGCGGAAATTCTTCCTAATTGATCTTTGGAGCTTAAACAAGCCTCACGTGGTGAAAATGGAGAAAATCGATTTTTAAACTCAAAATAACCATTTTTATCAGCTGTAGTTTGATCAGCTATTCCTTGACCAGAAAAATAAACGTCAGCAAAAGGAGAAGTATATCCATATAAAGTAAAATGAAATTCTCCAATTAAAGCAAAATTTTTAATTTGAAAAATATGTTCTTTGATTCCAGCTACGTTTCCTTGATTTTTTTCAGATAATAAATGGATATAAAATATCTGAAAGGGTAAAATTATTGAAAAAAAAGCAAAAATAAAAAACATTAGTAAATCTTTTTTTTTAAATAACATAAGATTATATTATCAATATTTTAATAAATTAACAAATATAAAAGAATTTAAGTTTAAATTAAGTATTTTTAAAAATATAAAAAGAGAGTTTTATTATTCGCTATTTTTTTATTTTAATTATTGTTTTTTAATTGTTGTTTTAATTTTTCTATTTCTTCCTTTTCTTTTTCTAATTCTTTTTCTAAATCGGTGTTTTTTTTGACAAGATTTTTATAAATGTTTGATATGATTATTATCAATATTGTAATTGTTAATACTATTGCTAAAAATATTCTCCAAGGAAAAACCCAAACATCAATTGAAGCATCAATAGTTTGACCTGATGATCCATACGAAGCTAAAAGATTAATATTATATTTTCCAATCATCCATTTTTGTCCTAATTCATTTTCATAATTTCTAATCATATCTGGAAAAATATTTTTTTCTTTTAAATTTGTTTTTTTAATTTCATTGAAAAAATAATTTTTTAAAGTAATTATTCCTTTTGGAGTTATATGATAATCTCCTCGATTTAATATTTGAGTTTCGATTTTTATTGGTCCATATTCTTGAAATTTTGGTGCAAAGAAGCGAGATATTATTGCTTTTTCTATTGTTTTACCTTTTATTTTTATATATATTAAAGCAGCGATTCTTGAGGATGTTCCAAGACCAGCTTGATAATCATTGTTTTTTTGATTTTGTTTTGGTTGAAATTCAAAAAATATTGCTGAATATCTTCCTCCTGGCCTTGCGGATTCTGGTATGTTTAATTCTGCCTGAATACTTACTTTATTATTGGCTGGAAGAGTAGCTCTGTTATACATTAATTTAAACCAGGAAGATGCTGAAAATCTGGGATTTGACTCTTCAATGTTTTCAATTAATCTTGGGGTTCCATTGCTGTCTTCAACTATAAAATCAGCTGTTTTAAAAAATCCAGAAATAGGTTCATTTGATTGATTGTAAAAACTAACAGTAATATATTTTTTTTCTCCAGGATTAGCTTCTATTTCTTGGCGAGAAGGCATAACAACTAAAGGAATTTCTGTTTGAGCGTTAATTTTTTGTAAAAATATGAAATTAAAAATAACAAAAATAATTATTGTAAAAATTATTTTTATTTTTTTTATTTTTTTCATATTTTTGTTTTTAATTTAAAATGATGCTGATGCGGTATATTTAACAATGTTAAAATAATAACCTGCTGGTTGAGTGGCTGAAATATTTAATCTATAACAAACATATATTTGAGAAGAGGCAACTGGAGTGGTTGATGACATGATTATTTGTTTTGTTTCGCTTGCTTCTTGGTCTGGTAATTGTTTTGATGAAAATGTTCTGCTTGATTCATTATATAAAAATGAAGCATTTGTTCCTGATATATTTGCTAAAGAATATCCTAATCCATATTTTGAAGTGTTTGTCCAGTCGTCTGACGTTGATTCTGAGCATGATGAATTGCAGGTTGTGTCTTGAATACATTGAATAGATTCTCCAGCTGATGGACCAGTGCATACTTTTCCATCTTTTCCCATTTGATCATTTTCTTCTATTTTGACATTGTATCCAGAGGAAGCATTGGTTGATACTGTTACAGTTTGAGCTGCTTCTTGAAAGGAACCAAAATTAGCAATAATTCCCCAGGGAATAGCTGTTGCTGTTGTTGTTACGTCTGTTGTTTGTCCGCAGGCATTAGTTGAAGCTGGAACACCAGCAATAGTCATAGATAGAGTTTCTTGAATATTTGCGGAGACTAAAACTCCTTCATTTACAGCTATCTTTACATTGCTTTCGTCTAAAGTATTATCAGATCCGTCTCTTGTTTTTATATTTATAGTATAAATATCTGCAACTCCTTGAGTATGTCCAGTTAAAACTGGAGCTGGATTTATTAATTTTTTATTATTATCTCCTACAGTTATTGTAATTGTTGAAGAAGCAGGGCAGTTGTTTATTGATCTGTCAATTCTTATTGTATGGTCGTTTGATGCGTTTCCAGCATTAACAGCAGCTACTGTCCAATTATTTGGACAACCAGAGGAGGAAATACTAATATTTGTTGTTGTTAAACCATTTAAATCAAAACCATTTGTTGTAATAGATGAAGCGGTATCTGGAAAACCATCGTTTGTTTTTCCAGTTAAATCAACAGCTGGAATTGTGATTAAAATATCTCCGTTCGCTGGTACTTCATTTGTTAAAGTAAAATTTATTGTATGAATTGCTGATTGAGAAGCAATAACATAATCATTTGCTCCTAGAGCAGTTCCTCCAAGAGAAGGAGAAAAATTAAAATTAGTTGAATCAATTATATTTGCTACTGTATAAGTTTTTTGTTGATAGCATCCATCTAAATTTCCTCCTGCAAAACAAACTACATCATTTGGAAAAAGATGATTAGTGTTGTTGTCAGCGTTACCTGATGAATCTATTGTTATTGTTGAAGAATTTGCAGCTCCTGTTGCTACTCCAGCTCTATAAGAAAGTCTGGAATTACTTAATGTAACTGAAGCGTTTATAAGATTTGCTGATTCTAATTTATAATTTAATGATGGGAGTTTAAATAGAAAATTATAAAGAAATAAGATAAAAATAAAAAAGAAAGAAAAAATTTTTTTAATTTTTTTATTCATAATAAAATGATTAATTATTTTTTTAAAAAAGTCAAGGGGTTATTAAAATATTCCAAATACTAATTAATAAATATTTTGATTATTCTTATTGACATTTATTTTTTCGTTTGTTAAATTATTAATATAAATATGATTAAAGAAAAGCGGACGAAAATTCTTCTTATAATTTTTTTATTAACCGACGTTAAATTTGACTGGGTTAGTTTTGATTCAAATATTGAAAAAATTTTTGATCTTTCGATAAATCAAAAAACAAAAGGAACAATTTCTGGTTTGATTAAAGAAGGTTTAATTGAAAAAAAAGAGAATGAAGAAAATAAATATCGATTAACAGAAAAAGGATTTAAAGAGCTTTGTTTTGAATTTCCTTTTTTTAGATTTTTAAAAGAAAGTTGGGATAAAAAATGGAGAATTATTTCTTATGAAATACCTGAAGCAAAGAGAGAGATTCGCGATCGTTTAAGAAGAGAAATGCAGGGTTGGGGTTTGGGGCCTTGGCATAGATCTTTTTGGTTGACTCCTCATCCAGTAATTGAAAGATTAAAAGATTTAACTTCTCAAAAAGAAGAAGAAAAATATATTCAGTCATTTGAAGCTGATCATAGCTTTGGTAATCGTGAAATTTTAATTGAAAAAGTTTGGGAGAAGTCAAATTTTGATAAAAAATATCGGGAGTTATTTAAAAAATGGCATGAAATTTTGTCTTCAAATGATGAAAAAATAAATAAATTTAAAAAAATAATTGTTGAATATATTTTGATTTTAAAAGAAGATCCAGGTCTTCCTAAAGAGCTTATTGGAGAATCTTGGATAGGTTTTGAAGGTTGGAATATATTTAAAGAAATAAGAAGTATATTGTTAAGTTAAGAATTAATTAATTTTAAAAATAATATCGCCTTCAATATCTGTTCTTTTGATTTTTATATTCAAGGCTTTAAGCATATCTAATATTTCTTTGTTTGGATGTCCATAAGAATTTTTTTTGGCGACGCTTATCACTGCTATTTCTGGTTTGATAGTAGATAAGATTTTTTTGTTTATTCCATTTTTTGAGCCGTGATGAGGTATTTTTAGAATATTTATTCTATTTTTTATAAAATCTTTATTTTTTATTAATTTATTTAATATTTTTATATTAACGTCTCCTGTAAATAAAATATTAAATTTTTTTTGGCTATATATCATTACTTGGGAATAATCGTTATCATTATTTGAGGTAAAGTTTTTTTCTGGCCAATATAAATAAAAATATATATTTTTATTTATATTTATTTTTTGATTTTTAAAATAACGATATATTTTTGTTTCATTTTTAATTAATTGATTAATTAATTCTTTATATTTTTTATTTACAAAGAGGCTTTCTGTAGTAATAAAATTAATAATTTTATAACGTTCGTTTATATAATAAAATCCTTGATAATGATCTTTATTTGGATGACTTAAAAAAGCAATTTCTATTTGTTTATCCCAAAAAGGTATATGTTTGCCAAGACAGGATAAGATGCTTTTATCCGGTCCGGCATCAATTAAAACATCAATTTTATTTTCAATTCGCATATATGTTCCATCTCCTTGACCAACATTACAAAAAACAATCTTTGTGTTTTTATTTAGATTATTTATTAAAAAATAAATAAAAAAAGAGATTACAATAAATAAAAATGTAAAAACTATTTGTTTTTTTGTTATCCTAATATTTTCCATTGATTATTTTTTAGGTCTTAATTTTTGTTCCGATCGGAACAAAAATTAAGACCTTAAGATAAAAATTTATTGCCAAAAGGCGCTAATTATTTTATCTTTATTTTTAATATTTATTTGACTAGCCTCAATAAGAAGTATTTTTTCGTTTAATTTATTTTTTTTAACCCATTTTTTAATCAAATCAAATTGATTATATGGGGATAGCCAAACAGATTTTTGTATCATCAAAAAACCTATTTTTTTTAAAAGTCTTCTTAAGTTGGTTCTTTTTGTTTTATTAATCTCCTGAATATCAAATATTACAAGCCTTATTTTGTTATCCCATTTTTCTTTTTTAAAATAAAATTTTGGGTAGTAATTTTTTAATAATTCTTCCCCTTTTTTATTTATTTTTATTTTATTTTCTTTTTTGTTAATATAGCCTTTTTTAAAAGCATAATGTTTAATATTTTTAAATGAGTCTTTATTTATATTTCTAGGCAAATAACCATAAACTTTCTTATAATAGCTTGAGAATATATTAAAAGGATCTTCAGAAAACTCATAAAAATCTGATATTTGATTTAAAAAATATAAAAATATACCTAAAAGTTTATTTTTTTTCATTTTTTATAAATTAAATAAATTAATAATATTAGGTATTAATCTTTGTCTCGATCGCGACAAAAATTAATTTTTTATAATAGGTTTAGATTTTTATGATAATTAATTTTTAATAGTTATTTTTTTGATTTTTATTGAAAATTTATAGATATTCCTGGAATTTTTGATAAAAAATCAATAACCCAAATCATATAGCTTAAAATTAAATAACAAAACCAAGCAAAAGGAAGTCCGAGGTAATAATTTATTTTTCCTAAAATTACTGTCAAAAAGCCAAAAAACATAAGACTAGGTATTAAAAATGAAACCATAATATTAGCAATAGGCGATATAAGAGAGATTTGTTTAAAATATATGAAAATTATTGGTACAGTAAAAATTTGGGCTGCAATAGAGGTTTTAAAATCAGATTTTATATGATTGATAAGATTAATTATTCTATTTTTTGTTTTTTTTAATTTTGATTGTCCAAAAAAAATTATTCCAAGTGTTGCTCCGTATGATAACTGAAAAGAAACTGACTTAATCCAATTTGGATAAAGGATTAAACTTAATAAGAATGATAAAAAAAGAGCATAAAGCGAATAGTTTTTTCTTCCGGTTTGAATTGCCACGAGCGTTAAAATACTCATAAATGTAGCTCTTAATATTGGGGCCTTAATTCCTACAAAAATTATAAAAATTATTATTGTTAGTATTGTTATCAAAATAGATAGTGTTTTGCTAAAATAACTAGTTATTGAGCTTATTATTGATACTAAAAGAGTAATATTTATTCCTGAAAGGACAACTAAATGAAGCAGACCAACAATTTTTAATTGTTGATAAAAATCTTTTGTTGTTTTTATGTCAATTCCAAACAAAATTCCATTTAGAAGTGAGCTATGAGGTTCTGGTAAATATAAATTTATAACGTCTGTAAATATTTTTGGAGACATTTTATAAAGATATTAAATCTTTTATTTTTTCATATGTACTTTTATTAACAATTTTTTTGTTTAAAAGATCTTCAATATTTTGATATGGTCTGTTATTTATTATTTTTTGAGCAGTTATTTTGCCAATTCCAGGCAAAGCATCAAGTTCTTCAATATCAGCATTATTTATATTTATAAGATTTTCTGAATTATGTTCTTCTATTTGATAGTTATTTGGTTGGATAAAATTTGTTTGGCGGGGATTTTCTAAAAATAAACCGTTTTGAACTTCCCAAATTGATGGAATATAAATTTTTTCTTGATCGTTTAAAATTCTAGCAAGATTAAAATTTCGGCTGAAGAAATTTTTATCAGCTGTTTCTGATAACCCCCCTGCTTTAATAAGAACATCTTTTAATCTTGAACCGTTTTTAAGTTGATATAAGTCAGGCCTGTTGACGCTTCCTGATATGTCTATATATATTGTATTATTTTCAAATTTTTGTTTTTCATCAATAATTATTTTGTTTTCTTTTGATTTATCTGAGTTATTTTTTATAATAATAAAAAAAGAAATAAGAGAAAAGATTATTGCTATTGAAATAATAAAAATCTCAACAATATATTTTTTAAGAATTTTATTAAATATTTTTTTCATTAATTAATTTATATGAAGATTTTTTTATTTTGTCTATGGATTATAACCTACAAAAACAATGTTTTTATTTATTTTAAAGCCTTATTTTTTTAAATATATTATTAACTTTCTTCTTTTTTTTTGATTTTTTTTATAATTTCTAAACTAATAAGCAAAAAAATTGTTATTATTGATATTAATTTAAAAGGAAAAGCAAAAAAACTAGCTTTAGCAAAAATTTTAGGTGAGTTTTCGCCAAAAAATATTTCTGCTGATAGATTATTTTTTCCAATAAAAAAGCCTGAAAGAATAAAAGATGAATTTTTAAATTCAATTTTTTCACTTATTTTTGATGATGAGCTGGCCTCAATTAATCTTTGAGATTGAGAAAGAATATTTTTTGGAATAATTTTATATTTTTCTTTATGTCCAAAAATATTTTTTAAAATAATTTCTCCTTCAGGTTTAATAAAATTTTTCCCCCTATTTTCTAAAATTAAAACAACTGGAATTTTGTCAAAACTGTCAAAAATATTTATTTTTTGATTAAAAATTTTTATTTTTGATAAAACATCAAAAATAACTACTTTAGGCTTTATGTCAACAATTCCTGAATCTGTAACAGTGATTAAAATATTTGATCCAATTGAAATTTTTGCATAAGAAGCACTATTATTATTTAAATTTCCTGAAGGAATTGTTTCGACTATTAAGGTATAATAATAATCTCCTTGAGGAGTGTTTTCAGGAACTCTTATTCTTAAAAGAATTTGTTGATCATCTCCTGTTTTTAAAAAAAATGGATTTTCAAGTTGTATATTAGCATTATCAAGAGAAAATTTTATTGGTCCTTCAAATTCTTTTTTTAATCTTATATTGCCTAAATTATCTTTTGGTTCAAAGCTGACAACTTTGACTAATAGATAAACAGGATCACCGAAGTTTTTTAAATTATAAGCAATCATAATTGATTTTCCTGGTTTTATAATTGTTTCTAAAAGCGGAGGTGAAATAGATAAAGATACTTGTTGGGCTTTGACAAAAATTGTTATAAAAAATATAGCTATTGTGAAGATTATAATTATTATAATTTTTTTCATAATTAAAATGAAGGAGTAGCAATAAAATTAATAACTGTTTGATAACTTCCAATAGGCTGAATAGATGAGATATTTACTTTAAAAGTCATTGTTGCTTGTCTATTTTTCCCAACATTATTTGAAGACATAATAACTACTGGATTTTCAGAAGCGCTTAAATCAGGAAAAGGTCTGAATTTTGAAGATGAATTAAAATCAGAAGGAATATCATCTCCTGACATATTGTATCCAAATCCATAAGCTGAACTTAAATTCCATGTTTTTGCAATTGATTCGGTACAAGTTTCACTTCCGCCGTTACAATTTGTATCTGGAATAGTATTATTAGAAAGAGTTTTTAGCGGATGTGATTCAGCTACTGTTACTTGATATTGTCCGGCTGATCCAAAATAAACAGTTAAAACTGTGGTAGCAGTTGCAGGAGTATTTGGTAAAAGAGTTCCTAAATTAATATTAGTATTTGAAATTGAAAATCTAAAAGGAATAATTGAATGAATGTATTGAAATCCAGCTTTAACGACATATCCGCTTGAAGAAAATTCTCCGGCTGCTATTTGACCAATTGTATCTGATAATTTGTAGTTTGATGATGATTTTTCGCCTGAAGCAATAGAAGTATTGGCTGATTCAATTTTAAATCTTGAAGATTCCATATTTACTGAAAAAATCGTTGTTGAAAAAAACAATAGAAAAAAAAATAAAAAAAATAAAAAATTAACTATTTTTTTCATATTTTTCAATTAATTTTTCTATTCTATTAACTGATTTTTTTATATTTGAAAGATCATTGTCTCCTAAAAAATTCTCGACAGATTCTTTTATATTTTTTAAATGATTTTTTATTATCAGACTAATAAATAAAAATGAATCTTCTTGAATTTTTTGATTTTTTAATCTTAGTTTTTGATTTTCTTGATATTCTTTTCCTAAAAATAAACTAAAAGGGGTAATAAAAGCCAATGATAAAATTGGCAAAAGATCTTTTAATCCTTGATTTTCAGGTAAATTTAAAATAAAAAAAACAATAAGAGCAATTGTGCTTGTTATTGAAATAATTGGTTCAAGAAGAAGAGATAAAGAAAAAAGTAGAAAATATATTAAGAAAAAAAAAGGTGATTGAGTAGCGCCAGTCGAAAAAACAATACCAACAATAATTAAAGTAAAAATAACAGATTCTGTTAGTCTTGTTTTTGAGTTTTCATATTTAAAAAATTTTTTAACCAAATAAAGAATTATAAATAAAATAGCAGTTATTTGAAGTTCATATTTTATTAAATTGCTTTTTGGAAAAATAAATCCAAGAAAAATTGAAAAGATTAAGATTAATGAGTGAATAATTTCCTTAGACATAAAAAAAATCTATGCTATAATTTTATTAATTAAATTCATTATAACAATAAATAAATGTCAAATAAAAACATAAGAACAAAATTTTTTGGAGAATTAATTGAAGAATTAAAAAAAGTAGAATGGCCTGATCGTCGTAAGACAATAAAACTAACAACAATAGTTATTATTGTTTCCTTGATAATCGGCATTTATATAGGTATAATAGATATTTTATTAACTAAAGGATTAGAATTTATAACTAAATTTAGATAATTTTATGAATCAAAATCAAATTAATGAAGAAAAAAAAGAACTAGAAAAAATCACTCAGACAATAGAAGATAAAGCCAAATGGTATGTTATTCATATTCAAACAGGCTATGAACAAAAAGTAAAACAAGCATTAGAACAAAGAATTAAATCTTTAGGAGTTGAGGATAAAATATTTAATATTGTTATTCCAACAAGAGAGATAGTTGTTGTCAAAAAAGGCAAAAAAACAAAATCAAAAGAAAAAGTTTTTCCAGGATATATTTTAGTAAAGATGATATTGGATGATAATTCTTGGCTTGTTGTTAGAACTACTGAGGGAGTAACTGGTTTTGTTGGTGCTGGTCTTAAGCCGACTCCAATCTCTGAAAAAGAAGTTCAGGCAATTATGAAATTTGTTGAGCAAGAACAGCCTAAATTTAAAGCAAAATTTTCTGTTGGTGAAGCAGTCAAGATTGTCAGCGGACCTTTTGCTGATTTCTTGGGAACAATTGAGGCAATTGATGAAGAAAGAGGAAAAGTAAGAGTTTTGGTTTCAATATTTGATAGGGAAACACCAGTTGAATTAGATTTTTTACAAGTTCAAAAAATTTAATTTTATTTTTTAAAATTTATGGCTAAAAAAATTAAAACAATTATTAAATTAAATCTTCCTGCAGGAGAAGCTACTCCAGCTCCTCCTGTTGGTCCAGCTTTAGGACAACATGGAATTCCAATAATGGATTTTATAAAGGAATATAATGCTAGAACTGCTAAATTAAAAGGACAGGTAATTCCGGCAGTAATTACGGTTTACGAAGACAGAAGTTTTACTTTTATTACCAAATTACCTCCTGTTTCAGCAATGATTAAAAAAAAGCTTGGACTTTCAAAAGGATCAGGGAAGCCAAATACAGAAAAAGCAGGAAAATTAACAAAATCTCAACTTGAAGAAATTGCTAAAGAAAAAATGGCTGATTTAAATGCTAATGATCTTGAAGCAGCTAAAAAAATTATTGCCGGCACAGCCAGAAGTATGGGAGTTGATATAGAAAATTAAAAATTAGATTTTTATTTTATGGGAAAAATAAAAACAAGGATTTTAGGATTAGAAGAAGTTGAAGAAAAACAAAAAAAAGAACAAAAAGAAAAATCAGCTTTAAAAAAATCTCAAAAGAAAAAAGAAGAAAAAAAAGAAGAACAAAAAAAAGAAAGTTTATCTATTGAAAACAATAAAGAAAAAAAAGAAACAACAAAAGAAGAAATTAAAAAAACACAGCCAAGAAAAAGAGGTAAAAAGCATGAAGAAAATAAAAAAATGATTGAAAAAAACAAAATATATTCATTGGTTGAAGCAGTTTCTTTGCTTAAAAAATTTAAAAAAGCTTCTTTTGATGAGTCAGTTGAAATTCATATTTCTGTTGATGAGACTGGTTTAAAAGGCGAAGCTGATCTTCCTTATTCAACCGGCAAAACAATAAGAGTAAAGATTGTTGATGATAAAGTATTGGAAGATATTGAGAAAAGCAAGATTGATTTTGATGTATTAATTTCTCATCCTTCATATATGCCTCGTTTGACAAAATTTGCTAAGATTTTAGGACCTAAAGGATTAATGCCCAATCCAAAAGCAGGAACAATATCCACTAATCCAGAAGAAACAGCTAAAAAATTTCAAAAAGGAGTTTTGCGCTGGAAAACAGAATCTAAATTCCCTTTGATTCATCAAATGCTTGGTAAAATATCAATGAAGGAAGAAGAATTAATTGCTAATATTGAAAAATTTATTGATTCAGTAGGCAAAAAACACATTAAAAAAGCCTTCATAAAAACAACAATGAGTCCAAGTGTGAGAGTTATATAAGATTTCGTTTTTTTAAAAAAAATTCCATATGATTCAAAGTTGATTTTGGTACAGCTCCATTATCTTTTATTATTTCTTCTAAAGATTTTTCTGCAGTTAATGGTTTTTTATAAGGTCTTTGAGATGACATTGCATCAAAATAATCTGCAATAATAATAAACCATATTTTTGGATCAATGTTTGTTTTTTCAACTTTAAATTGACCATTTCCATCTTCTCTTTCATGATGAAATAATATTAATTTAGCCACTCTTTTTGTTTGAGGAAAAATATTTAATATTAAAAAACTCATAATTGTATGTAATCTTAAAATATCTTTTTCTTCAATAGATAATCCATTTTTTGATTCTAATATTTTTCTTGGAATAATCATTTTTCCTATATCATGAAGCAAACCAGTATAATAAATATCTGTTAAATCTTCTGAATCAAACATACCTGAATTTAAAGCTAATTGATAAGCTAAATTAGCTGTTCTTTGACAATGTTGAGCATATTCAGGACTGTTTAAAGTTAATAAATTTATTAATATTTGTGAAATTTGCTCTATTGTTAAATGAGAAAAAGATTTAGCAAAAGGTTTAAAAAAACTTTCAATTTCTTCTTTTATTTTTTTTGGATAACCTTTTTTACCAGGAATAAATTCTGTTTTCCATAATTGACAGATTTTATCTATAAATTCTGGAAATTCATTTATTATTTGTTGTTTTGAATGAACAAAATGTGGAAATTTTTCTAAAGACATTTTTTATATTTTATCTTAATTTCTTGTTTTTTCAACTTTTTTTTAGTATTTTTTATTTATGGATAAAACTAAGATTTTAATTTTTAAAACTTCTGATTTTTGGTTTTATTTATCAAATAATCAAAAAGATTTAATAAACGAAGGAGTTTATTTAATGAATGATATTATTAGAAATAATGTTTATCATTTTAAAGATTATTCTTTTTTAGTTTTTCCTTTTGCTAAAGCTTATGAGGGTTTTTTAAAACAACTTTTTAAAGATACTAAACTTATTTCTCATCTTGATTATATATCAGATCATTTACGTTTGGGAAAATTAATGTCGCCTAATTTGGTTGAAAAACTTGGAGAAAGATCATTGTACAAAAAAATAAAAGAAAAGTCAGGAGTTGATTTGGCAGATAAAATTTGGCATTGTTGGAAAATTGGCAGAAATCAAGTTTTTCATTATTATCCGCATAATCTTAAAGCTTTGAGTTTTGATGAAGCAGAAAAGATTGTTGATGAAATTTTAGAAACAATGGAATTAGCTTATAAAAAATTAAAAAATAAATGAAATTCTTCAATAAATTCTTTATTTTTTAAACAATTAATGATATAATCTTATAGTATAAATCCCATTTATTTAAATGGGATTTTTTTATTATTATGGAAAAAACAAGGGAATCATTTTTAAATAGATCTAAAGTCTTTGAATTTCTTGGATTAAAAGAAGATTTAAAAATTCCTGAAAATGTAGCTAATTTTATTTATCAAAGAGTTTTTGATAGAGGATTAGTAAGAGGCGTAAAACAAATTGATTCAGATGAAAATATTGATGGTTTTGATTTATCTGAAAAACCGCCTCTTTTTGTTTTTGCTTCTTGGACTGAAAAATACTTAAAAGAACAAGGATTTAATCAGGAAATTGTTTTTGATATTGCTAATGTTTTTGGAGCTAATCAAGCGGGCGAGATTTTTGGAGACAGATTGATTTATGATATTTGTAATGCTATTTATTCTAATTTTTTAGATAAGCCTGATTGGGTTTTATTAAGAGTGGGTGGTGATGAATTTAAGATTCTTTTTAAAAATCAAGATTTATCTAATGAGGATGCAAAATCAGCAATTCAGCAAGCAGTATCAGATGTTTTTTATATAACAATTGAAAACGGTTCTCAAAAAGCAAAAAAACAAGCTTCTGTTTCATTTAAAGAAGGTAAACAATTTTTAAATAGACAAAAAAATCAAGAAGAAATTGATTTAGAAGAAAGAGTTGAAAAATTAAAACAAAGAAAACCTTCTCTTTTTGAAAATTTAGATACGAAGAATCCTTTATTAATTAAAATTTTAGAAGATATTTTGTTTGATCCTTTAATAGAAAAAGTTGTTCAAGCTAAAACAAGAGAAAAAGAAAGTCTGTTAGTTGAGGTTTTTAATGATGATGAAGACTTATTAGAACATTTAGATCCAGGAGATTTTTCATTATTAAGGTTCGAATTTCCTGGATTATTAAAATTGGTAAATGATAAATTTGGTTATGATGAGGGAGATAAATTAATTGAATATTTATTTAGTTTTTTAGTTGATTTTTTATATGAAAAACAAATAAGACATTTTAAAGTTTTAAGAAGAGGGGGAGATTTTTTTATTATAACTAATAAAATAGACGAAAATAAAGCACAAGAGATATTGGAACAAGATAAACTATTGACAAGACGTAAATTAAAAGATAGAGAATTGCCAATTGTTACTTTACCAATATTAACAGGTTTTTATATTACAAATGATAATATTGAAGGTAAAAAAGAAAGTTTTTATAAAGCTATTGAGAGAGCAAGCAGTCAAGTTTGGGAAAATTTAAAAACATTTATAAGCAGTTTTATTAAAAGAAAAGATTTAACTGATGATGATTGGTGGTATTTGGCTTATCTTTTGAATCCTTTTGATAAAAGGGGTTTTTTAAGACTGATAAAGCTTGATTTAGCAGATTTTGTTGAAATTTTAAAAAGTTGTTTTGATAATTATCAAAAACAAAATTATGAGCTTGGAAATTATCAAGGTCAAGTAGATTTATTTAAAAGAATTATTAATTATATAGTTTTTAATGTTTTTAAAAATAATTAAAATATTTTTTTCAAATTTTAAAATTTAATCTTCTAATGTTGATATATCTCCAACAGGTAATCCAAGTTCTTGAGCCTTAAGAACTCGGCGCATGATTTTTCCCGAACGTGTTTTTGGTAATTTTTCAACAAATTCTATTTCGTCAATTGATGCAATTGGACCAATAAGCATACGAACGTTTAAATTAAGTTCTTTTTTTAATTCTTCTGATGGTTTAAATCCATGTTTTAAAATAATAAAAGCTTTGATTGATTCTCCTTTAATTTCGTGAGGTTTTCCAATAACTGCTGCCTCAGCTACTTTTTGATTGGCAATCAATGCTGATTCTATCTCTGCTGATCCAAGCCTATGACCAGAAACTTTTATTACATCATCATTTCTACCAATAATCCAAAAATATCCATCATCATCAATTTTAGCTGAATCGCCGGTAAAATAAATAAATTTTTTTGTTTTGTTTTTTATTTTTTCAAAATAAGTCTCTTTGTATTTTTGTGGATTTTGCCATAAATCAAGAAGAATTGACGGCCAAGGGGTTTTAAGAATAAGATATCCTTCTTTGTTTTTTCCAACAGATTTACCTTTTTCATCAACTACATCAGCCATTATTCCAAAAAAAGGTTTAAAACAGCTTCCTGGTTTTAATGGTGCTGAAGGAAGTGGAGTTAAAATATGCATTCCAGTTTCAGTTTGCCACCAAGTATCCATTATTGGAGGATTTTTTTCACGTCCGATATTTTTATAAAACCAAATCCAAGCAGAAGGATTAATTGGTTCCCCAACTGAGCCTAAAATTTTTAAAGAAGATAAATCATATTTTGAAGGAATTTCTTCTCCATATTTCATTAATGCCCTAATAGCAGTTGGAGTAGTATAAAATATTGTTGGTTTAAATTTTTCAATAATTTCCCACCATCTTCCTGGATGAGGATAATCAGGGACAGATTCATAAATTAGAGTAGTGATTCCATTTAAAAGCGGTCCGTAAGTCATATATGAATGTCCAGTAATCCATCCAGGATCAGCAGTTGAAAATAAAATATCATTTTCTTTTAAATCAAAAACGAATTTTGATGTTGCGTATACTCCAACCATATATCCTCCATGGCCGTGAACCACTCCTTTTGGTTTTCCTGTTGTACCAGAAGTGTATAAAATAAAAAGAGGATCATTAGCATTCATAATTTCTGTTGAACATATAATATCTTGTTTTATTGTTAATTCGTCCCAATAATAAAATTTAACGTTAGTTAAATTTAAATTATTATTTTTCTCATTAACTCTTTTAACAATAATAACATTTCGAATTGTTGAAGATTGTTTAATTGCTTCTATTGTTTTTTCAAGACTGTTAATTATTTTATCTTTATACGGATAAGAATTAGTAGTAATGACAATTTTTGCCTGAGCATCTTCAATTCTTGTTTTTAAAGCTTCAACAGAAAAACCAGAATAAACTACTGAATGAATTGCTCCAATTTTAGCACAAGCAAGCATTGAAATAATTTGTTCTGGAATTTTAGGCAAATAAATTGTTACTCGATCGCCTTTTTTTATTCCAAGAGATTTTAAAGCATTAGCAAATCTGCAAATTTCTTCATTTAATTTTTGATAAGTATATTTTTTAACTTCTAAATTTTGACCTATCCAGACAAGAGCTAATTTATTTTTTTTATCAGTTTTTAGCCATCGATCAAGACAATTGTAGATTATATTTGTTTCTCCGTCGATAAACCATCGGGCATATGGATATTGCCATTGAAAAGTTTTTTTCCAAGGTTTAAACCATAATAGTTCTTTGGCAATATTTGACCAAAAATCTTCTGGATTATTTATTGAATATTTATATACTTCTTCATAATTTTTAATATAGGCATCTTCGATAATATCTGGTTTTGGAAAAAACATAATATTATTTTAAAAGTTATTTTTTAAATAGTAAATAGAAAGAATAAATATATATAATAAAATTATGGATATTAAAAATCTTGAAAAAATTGCCAGGCTTCTTCGGTATTATATTTTAATTTCAACAACAACTGCTGGAAGCGGTCATCCAACTTCTTGTTTGTCGTCAGTTGAGCTTTTGACAGCTCTTTTTTTCGGCGGTTTTTTTTGCCAGGATTTAAAAAACCCAAAAGCTATTTATAATGATAGATTTATTTTGTCAAAAGGACATGCTAGTCCTCTTTTGTATAGTCTTTATGTTGTTGCTGGAGTTTTTAAAAAAGAAGAACTTTTAACTTTAAGAAAATTTGGTTCAATTTTTGAAGGTCATCCAATACCAAAATTTCCTTATGTTGAGGTGGCAACCGGCAGTTTAGGCCAGGGACTTTCTGTTGGTCTTGGAATGGCAATGGGAATAAAATTAAAAATTAAAGGTAAGGAGTTAAAATTTAAAAGAATTCCAAAAGTTTTTGTTCTTCTTGGCGACAGCGAGATGGCTGAAGGTCAGATATGGGAAGCAACAGAGCTAACTTCTTATTATAAAATTAACAATCTTATTGCAATTGCTGATATTAATCGTTTGGGTCAAAACAGTCAGACAATGATCGGTTGGAATTTATTATCTTATAAAAATAAGTTTGAGGCTTTTGGATGGAAGACATATTTGATTGAAGACGGCCATAATTTAAAAGAGATTTTAAAAATTTATCAATTAATTGAAAAAGATTTATCAGAAAAACCAAAAATCATACTAGCCAAAACAATAAAAGGCAAAGGAATAAGTTTTTTGGAAGATAAAGAAGGCTGGCATGGAAAAGCTTTAAATCAAAATGAATTTAATCAGGCTGTAAGTGAATTAGACAATATTGATTTTAAAATTAAAGGAAAAATTAAAGAACCAAAAAAAATTTTTTTTAAAGAAGAAAAAAATGAAAACGATGAAAAAATTTTTTCAATAATAAACAAGTTGGAAAGTTTTTCTGAGAAAAAACAAGAATTAAACCATGAAAATTTTGTCTCTACACGTGAAGCATACGGACGTGAATTGGAAAAACTTGGACAGATTGACAAAAACATTATTGTTTTAGATGCAGAAACTGCTAATTCTAATTATGAAATTTTTTTTGCCAAAAAATTTCCTGATCGTTTTATTGAGGTTTTTATTGCTGAGCAAAATATGATCTCAATTGGACTGGGTCTTTCAAAAATTGGTTTTAAGGTTTTTGTGTCGACATTTTCAGCTTTTTTAACCCGCGCTTTTGATCAAATAAGAATGGTTCAGTATTCTGATGCTGATTTAAAAATTGCTGGTTCTCATGCCGGCGTTTCAATTGGAGAAGATGGCGCTTCTCAGATGGGGCTTGAGGATATTGCTATGTTTAATTCTATTTTAAATAGTGTTATTTTTTATCCGTCAGACAAAATATCAACTGAAAAATTAACAAAAATTGCCAGAAACAAAAAAGGAATAATTTATTTAAGATTAACCCGGGGCAAAACACCAATAATTTATAAAGAAAACGAAGAGTTTAATATTCCTGGTTTTAAAATACATAAGATAAATTTGGAAAAAAACAAAAATTTAAAAAAAGTTTTGATTATTACTGCAGGAATCACTTTGTTTGAAGCTTTAAAATCTCAAAAAGAACTGATTAGAAAAAATTATCAGGTTTTAGTGGTTGATCTTTATTGTTTAAAGCCATTAGACAAAGAAAATCTAAAAAAATTAATTAATGAGTATAAAAATATTTTGATAATTGAAGATCATTATCCAGCTGGCGGAATTGGATCAATTATCTCTCAGTTTATTTTAGAAGAAAATATTAAAATAAATCATTTTATTCATTTAGCTTGCAGGAAAATTCCTCATTCAGGATCTTTAGAAGAACTTTTAGAGTATGAAAAGATTAATAGTCAAGAAATTATTAATCAAGTATTAAAAATTTAGACAGCAAATCAAATAAGACGATTTTTTTTAAGGAAAGTTTTCAGTAAAACTCTCCAAACTCGCTAAACTCTCTAAACTAATTAATTTTTAATAAATTAATAAATTAATTTTTATTCAATAAATTAATAAATTAATAATAAAAATTGAAAATTAAAAATTAGTTTTTGTTGTATAATAATTTTTATGACAATTCAAGAAAAACTTAATCTTATCAAACAAGTCGGCGAGGAGATTATTGGAGAAAATGAGTTAGTTAAATTATTAGAAAATGGAGAAGAGTTGATTGCTTATGATGGTTTTGAGCCTTCAGGTCAGATTCATATTGCTCAAGGATTATTGCGGGCGATTAATATCAATAAAATTACAAAAGCCGGCATTAAGTTTAAGATGTTGGTGGCAGATTGGCATGCAATGGCCAATAACAAAATGGGAGGAGACTTAGAAAAAATTCAAACAGTTGGTCGTTATTTTATTGAAGTTTGGAAAGCTTGTGGAATGGATTTATCAAAAGTTGAGTTTGTTTGGGTTTCTGATTTAGTTAAAGATCCAAAATATTGGGAATTAGTGATAAAAATAGGTCGTTCAAATGCTCTTCGCCGATTTATTAGAACAGCTGAAATAATGGGAAGAGAAGAGAGTTTAGATAAATTAACCGGAGCAATGATTATTTATTCCTGTATGCAGACAGCTGATATTTTTTATTTAGGAGCAAAAATTTGTCAGCTTGGCATGGATCAGCGAAAAGTAAATATGCTTGCCAGAGAAATTGGTCCGCAATTAGGATTTTATAAACCTGTGATTGTTTCTCATCATATGTTATTAGGATTAAATGTAAAGACTCAAAATTTAGAAATTAAAACTTATGAAGAAAAGATAAAAAGAACAATTGAGTTAAAAATGTCTAAATCCAATCCAGATAGCGCTATTTTTATGACTGATACTTATGAGGATATCAAGCGAAAAATCAATAAAGCTTATTGTCCTGAAGGAGAGATTAATGACAATCCAATTTTAGAATATTACAAATATATTGTTTTTGAGAGTTTAGCGAGTTTGAAAGTTGATAAGTTGCAAATTAAACGTCCGCAAAGATTTGGCGGCGATATTATCTTAAGTTCATTTCAGGATCTAGAAAAAAAATTTGCCAACAAAGAAATTCATCCCATGGATTTAAAAACAGCTTTAATTGAATATCTTAATCAATTAATTAAACCAGTAAGACTTTATTTTGAAAAAAATCAAGAAGCCAAAGCTCTTCTTGAAAAAGTAAAAAGCTTTCAGGTGACAAAATGAGATATCTTTATTTTTTGTGATAATTACCTTTTTTTATATTTCCAAAAAATGAGATATTTTTGTATTCTGTTGAATATCCTTTGTGTATTGGTTCTTCGAATCCATAACAACACAATCCTAAAAATGCTAATACTATTTTTTATAATATATTATTTTTTAATATAATTTTTTTTTAAAAAATCTTGTATGTTTGAAATATTATGATGACATTCAGAACATAATATTGTTCCGGCTTCTTTTAATGCTGACAGATGACTTGTTCCTCTTAATTTTGGAAATATTATTCACGGATCGAGACTATAAGGTTTTAATTCTACCATGTTTTGTCTTATTTTATTTCTTCTTATCAATTTAAAAGTATTTTGACAATGAAAATATTTTCTAAATATTTTCTATTAATATAGAAAATTAGCTATAGTTAAGATTATAAATTTTAGAAAATAGACTTATTTTATGTTAAAAATAGAATATATTTGGCGCGATCTGCTTGATAGAGTGATAGAAGACCAAAATCCTTATTTTACTATTTTAGAGCTTTCCAAAAAATACCATTTTTCAACCAGTATTGTTGATTGTGCTCTAAGTTCTTTAAAAGAATTAAACATCATTAAGATCAAAAAGCTTTCCTCAAAAGTAATTGACTGGGAAAAACTATTGTTTTTTTGGGCGACAAGACGAAGCCTTACAAAAGATATTATTTATTCAACTTATTCCAGTCTGCCAGTTTTTGAAAGAGAGGCTTTGATGCCTT